>CAMVOF010000039.1:0-15335 GCA_947169055.1 uncultured Clostridia bacterium | reverse complement strand
TGGCTTGAATCGCGTATTTACGCGGGTTTGCGAAGCTTAAACGTCACTCCCACTCAATTGTTGCGCTGGGCTTGGGGGTGAGGTCGTAGAGGACGCGGTTCACGTTCTCGACTTCCGTTGTGATGCGCTTGGTGATGTGCTGGAGAAGCTCGAAGGGAACGTTCTCGACGGTGGCTGTCATTGCGTCCTTGGTGTTCACGGCGCGGATTATCACCGGGTATGCAAATGTGCGCTTGCCGTCCTTCACGCCTACGGATCTGAAATCAGGAACGGCGGTGAAATACTGCCATACCTTGCCCTCGAGGCCGTTCTTAGCGAACTCTTCTCTGAGGATAGCGTCGCTCTCTCTGACTGCTTCGAGGCGGTCTCTTGTGATAGCACCGAGGCAGCGAACGCCCAGGCCGGGACCGGGGAAGGGCTGGCGGTAAACCATATTATCGGGAAGGCCGAGAGCCTTTCCTACAACGCGGACCTCGTCCTTGAACAGGAGCTTCACGGGCTCGACCAGCTCGAACTGCATATCCTCGGGCAGACCGCCGACGTTATGATGAGCCTTTACGCCGTCGCTCTCCAGGATGTCGGGGTAGATGGTCCCCTGAGCAAGGAACTCGATGCCGTCCAGCTTGCGGGCTTCTTCCTCGAAGACACGGATGAACTCGGCGCCAATGATCTTCCGCTTCTTCTCGGGCTCGGCAACGCCTGCCAGTTTGTCGAGGAAGCGGTCAACTGCGTCAACATAGACAAGGTTTGCGTTCATCTGGTTGCGGAAAACTTCGATCACCTGCTCGGGCTCGCCTTTTCTCAGCAGGCCGTGGTTTACGTGTACGCAGACAAGCTGCTGTCCCACTGCCTTGATGAGCAGTGCGGCAACGACCGAGCTGTCAACTCCGCCGGAGAGTGCAAGCAGCACCTTCTTGTCCTTGATCTGGTCACGCAGAGCTTCCACCTGCTCGTCGATGAATGCCTGAGCAAGCTCGGGGGTGGTGATCCTTTCCATGCTTTCGGGTCTAACGTTTGGATTCATAGTTTATCTCTCCTTTTTTAATTTATCCTTTTTTCAAAAGTGTTCCTACGATAAATCATTATTTGTCGGAGCCACATCAGGGCAGTTCACATTCGCCGGAATCCAAGGGGCGGCGTTAGCCCCTTGGCAGGTTCTTAGGGCAGCGCCCTAAGTCGCCGACCGCAGTCGGCGAAACCCCCATACAACGTGCGCTCCGAAAAGGGTGAATTTCAAAACAGTCCGGTGGACTGTTTTGAAAGAGGGGAAGCCCTGCAAGAGAGGGCTTCCCCTTGCTGGGTAAACAACAAAGCCTCCCTGTGCACGACAGTGCACACGATCTGTGTTTTGCCGTGATACCAATAAATATCGATTTATCTTAGTAACAACCAAAAAGTAAAATGGAACTTTTTATTTATTTCACTGATATTTTTTCACCGTATTCTCCACCTTGCCGACGGAGTTTTTATCCTTTATCTCGACTTTGTAGGAATACACTTTGTGCTCGCCGTTATCGTCGGCTTCGGTTGTCTCGACGAAGTAAAGCAGCTCGTCCCCTTTGAAATAATAATCGGCTCTGAAGTCCGTGACATCGCCGTGCTCCACCTCGGCTTTTATCTTCTTTACGTCGTAGATATGCTCGATATGGGTGATGCCGTCCTCTTCGGTGACGTTAGCCTCCTTGACGGCGGAAGGGGAGTAGATGATGAGCGCTTCGTCTGCCTGGGGGTGGGGGGACTGTCTTGTATAGAGCACGAAGCCTTCCTCTCCCTTGTGGGAATAGCTGAGCTCGCCGTTCTCGTAGGTATAGCACTCTATGCCGTTGTTATACTGGGCGTATTCGCTTTCCTCGCTCTTTCCCGAATAGGAGAACAGCAGTATATCCTTCTCGTCGTATTTGAAGGTGAACTCCTGCTCGATCTCTCCGGTGGCGGTGTTCGTCATGGTGACTCTTGCGCTGTCCAGCTCTTTGTAAGCCTCACGGGCTTTTTTTATCAGGTCTCCGCCCTCGACGTCACTTTCAAGAGAGCAGCCTGCCATACAAAACGCTGCCGCTGCCGAAACTGCGGCTGCTGCGATCCTTGTGAATATCCTCATAGGTTCTTACACGTCTTTGCGTAGATGATTATGGCTATCGGTATCGTAAAGAGCTGCGAGATAGTTGCGTTGAACATCAGCCCGATGCTGAACTTGATGACATACAGGTCAACGGAAACGTTCTCGAGGCCGAGGCTCTTTCCCCATGCCAGCCAGCCGACATAATCCTTGCCGGAGCAGACATAGGCTATGAAGGCTCCGAGTATTATGGCTGCAAGCATAAAAAATATGAAAGCAAAAGTCTTTTTGAAATTCTTCATTTTAACGTCCTTTCGGTGAGCTTTGCAAAAATCAAAAAGCTGCCGCTACGACTCGGGCCGGATAGCGGCAGCTGCATATCATTTTCTTCTTGAAGCGCCTCTGCGTTTATTGTCTATAACGTGCTTGAGGTCGGACATCCTTTCCTCGCTGCTTGCCTTGAAGCGGTTGAGCATATCCTCGAACCCGGCATCGGAGCTGCGCTCTGAGGGGTCATATACAGGCGGAGGATTCTTTGCGAAATCCTGGGGTGCTGGACGCTCTGCTTTTCTGAAGCTCTGCTGGCCTCGGTTCTGGGGTCTGTCGCTGCCCGGACGCTTATCAAAGGGCTTCTTTGGTGCCGCAGGCATAGCCTTCTTTATCGAAAGGCTTATCTTCTTGTCATCTCCCACCGAGAGGACCTTGACCTTGACTGCCTGTCCCTCCTGAAGATGATCTTTAATGTCGTTCACGAAGGTGTTGGCTACCTCGGAGATATGTACCATGCCCGTTGTTTCTTTGTCGAGCTCGACAAAAGCGCCGAATTTGGTTATGCCGGAAACCGTGCCGTCGTAGATTTTTCCTACCTCAAGCTGCATTAAATGTTTTTATCCTCTCTGACTGTAAAAGTAATAGCGAGCCGTTATTTCTCGACTTCGATGATATAATAACGGTGTTCGTCGGGATAGGCATATCCAAGCTGCTCCACAGCGATACGCTCCATATACTCTGCCTCATCGCCGTTGCTGAGCAGACGGTTATACTCGTCGTTCTTCTGCTCCTCTTCGGTGATGTGCTCTCTGAGCTCCTCGCTCTCTTTCTTGAGCTGGGCTATCTCTGCCTGCTGCGAGATGATGCTGAAAATGGAATAGACGATAAGGCAGAAGACCGCAACAACAGCTATAACATGACCGAAACCGGTCTTGTCTTTTGCCTGAACGACCTTTTCTTCCTTTGCCATTTTCCCGCCTCCCTCAGCTTATCCTCAAAACACGAACCTATTCCTCTGTATTATACACCCTTTTACCGCACAGTTTCAAGTCCTTTTTGCTTATTTTTGAGAATTTTTCTGATTTTGATTTATTTTTCACAAAAACGATTTTAACTTTTTGTTTAATTTTGTCATAGAGCGGCTTTGCGGCTTTGAGAACAGCCCGTTTAAAAAGCGAAAATACGGGCGAAAGCAGGAAAACTATGAGCCGGCCGGAGGAAAAACGTTCCGCGATAAGTCCGAGGAGCATTGCCCCAAGGACGAAAAGCCTTGCTCCTCCTGTCCGGGCGACGCTCAGCACAAAGAACGCCCCGAAGAAAAACAGGACATAGAAGAAGTCGGTGACGTTTTCTGTGATCCTGCCTGTCCCGAAGCCCGAGCGCAAAGCGCGCAGCAGGTCATAGACCGAGCCTGCAAGCAGGCCTGCGAAGAGGGCTATGGCAAATATCTCGTACTGCCTTTCCGGGGAAAGGCTCATGGGATAGAGCTCGTTCATTTGAAGAGCTTCCCGAGGGCGGAGAGCTTCTTGCGGCTGTCCCTGTCGCCGTAGATAAGGGCGGAGATGTCTCCCTCAACGGTGACGTCTCCGCTTTCGACGCTCATCTCGTTGATGTGCAGCTCACGGCCTCTTATGGTCAGCTCGCCGAGCTGGGTGAACAGCGCTATGCAGCTCTCGTTGAAGCTGTCAACGTCGGTCACCCCGGTAAGAGTCAGCCTGCTTCTGTTTTCGAGTATGATGCTGTGTTTTCCCTGTACCTCTGCCATGTCATTTTCCTCCTATGATAGATGGGTCCTTGGGCGAATTGCTGAATTATCGTGCCGAAGTTCTGTGCAAAATAACAATATATGTTAAATGCTGAGGGCTTTTTGTTGACGGAGAATAAGATTTGTGCTATGATATGATTGTGAAATTATATGCGCCTGTGAGATATATCGTTCAATATATTTCTATGCCGGCGCACGGGGTAATATGAAAATATTGCCGGAGCATAAAAGGGAAAGGAGCAGCTGCTATGTACGAAAGCAACGGAAAACAGAACAGAGTCCTGGCAGTCTGCAGTGCCGGAGCGGTTGAGGATAACGTAAAAGACATCATCCTTTCCATAGCCCGAAGTGCCGAGGAATACGGCTTCAAGGCGGTCTTCCTGAACGCTGCCACCGATCTTTCCAAGCACACCGCTTCGTCAAAGGGAGAAGCAAGCGTTTTCGAGCTTGCGGACAACCCTCTTTTTGATGCGCTGATAATCATTCCCGAGTCCATAAAGGACGACGAGGTCTCCTACAGGATAATCGAGACCGCAAAGAAGAATGACCTGCCTGTGATCTCAATAGACAGAAAGATCGACGGCTGCTACTGCGTGATGTTCAACTATGCCGACAGCTTCGAGGACGTTGTTCGCCATGTCATTAAAGACCACGGCTGCCGGAGGATAAACTTTATCGCCGGTATGAAGGACAACCCCTATTCCGACGAGCGTGTTGAGAGATTCAAAAAAGAGCTGGAAGAGAACGGCATCGAGTTTGACGAGTCGAGGCTGGGCTACGGCTATTTCTGGGACGAGCCCACGAGAGAGCTTGTGGAGGGCTGGCTGGCTTCCGGACAGGAGATACCGGAGGCTGTTATCTGTGCCAACGATATGATGGCGATAGCCGCCTGCAAGGTGCTGAAAGAGCACGGCTACAGAGTTCCCGAGGATGTTATCGTCACGGGCTTTGACGGCATAGAGCTTGAGAAATACAATTCGCCGAGGCTGACCACCTGTGCCGTTGACGTGAACGAGGCAGGCAAGGCAGCTATCGAGACGGCTGCAAAGCTCTTCGAGGGCAGGGAAGCCCCGAGGCTGACGGAGATACCCTACAAGATGAGGATATCCCAGTCCTGCGGCTGCGAGCCTGTGGACTTTAACATCGTTGCGGACAAGATAATGTCCATGAACAGGGAAAAGCTCGTTGACGACAGCCACGAGGACTATATGTTCACATATCTCACGAGAGCTATCGCCTGCAAGGAGATAAACAAGCTGGCCGAGACTATGAGGCGTTACTGTGATACGCCGGCCTGGTGCTGCATAAATTCCGACTACCTGCGAGACAGGCGTTCCCGTAAGCACAAGGGCTGCTTCTCCGACGATATGATACTTATGATGTCAACGGAAGTGGAACACTCGGGCTGGATGAAGCCTTTCCCCACAAAGGAACTCGTCCCGGACCTGACCGCTGTGCTTGACCGTTTCAGGCAGATAATGTTCTATCCTCTGCATTACGAATCCGAGATAATAGGCTATTTAGCTTTTGTTTTATATTATGGGTACCCCGCATTCAAGAACAAGCGGCGTTTTTTAATGCTGACCAATCAGATAATCGAAGGCTTCAAGAACCGCAAGCTCATAGCTCTCGCAAACGAGAAGCTCGCCGAGATGCACATACACGATCCACTTACGGGCCTGCTGAACAGACGAGGCTTCTATCAGAGTGCTGCAAGGCTCATAAGAAAGCTTAACCGCACAGGCGGCAGGGCAGTGATCTTCTCGGTGGATATGGACGGGCTGAAGGACATCAACGACAACTACGGCCACAACGAGGGCGACAAGGCGATAAAAGCTGTTGCCAACGCGCTGCTGAAATGTGCCGGAAAGGACGATATAGTTTCACGATTCGGCGGAGACGAATTCACAGTTATGTCGGAGGATGACGACGGCGAGTATGTGGAGAGCTTCGGCGACAGAGTCACCACAGCGCTGAACGAATTCTGCCGCAGGGCAAGGCTCGTTTATCCTGTTGTTGTCAGCGTGGGATACTTGGGCAGCAGGTTCTCCACAGTTGAGGGACTTGACGAATGTATCCGCCTTGCGGATGAAAAGATGTACGAGCAGAAACGCTCACACAAGAGGCAGTCGCCGAGATAAAAGATAAGACCCGGAAGAGAATATCTTTCCGGGTCTGTTTTTGTTTGTGAAGATTTATTCTTCGGCTGCCTTGTTTTTGTTCCTGCGGCCTTTTCCGCTGCCGATGCTCATGGTGAAGATCTTGTCGCTGGTGAATACTCTGATAGCGAAGGTCATACATACCGCAAGCAGGATGAGCTGATAGATAAGTCCGCCGACGTACAGCGCGGTGTTGCCGAACATAAGGTTCTCTGTCGCCATGAAGGTGTGTGTGAAGGGGATAGCGTAGAGGATATACTTGACAACAGGCGAAAGGGAACGGATATCCATGAACATAGAAAGCATATAGGGGATCATGGAGGTTATCTGTATGGGGAGCATCAGCGACTGTCCGCTCTTTGCATCCTTGGCGAGAACGCCCAGAACAAGTGCGATAGAGAGGGAGATAAGTATGCTGACGAACATCTGGATACCCACAAGGACATACTGTCCCGGGTTGAGGGAAAGTCCCAGCTCTTCAAGAAGGGGCTGATATTCCTTTGCGGCATCTCCTGCGATAGAGCCTGTCATCTGTTTCATGCCGAACATCATCGTCGCTGCATAGAGGGCAGCCACGGTGCCTGCTGCCATCATCTTGGAAGCCAGCACGGACATTCTCGATACAGGTGCCGAGAGCAGGGTCTCGAGGGTCTTGTCTATCTTCTCGGTGGATACAGCGCCTAGGAGCATCTGCGAGGAATATACGATGAGGATGAACACGATTATCGGCAGGAACATATTCTCCATCAGCTTCATGGAGAGAACGGTAGCCGAAGCGATGTCAGCCTCGTTTTTGTTTACCACGGTCTTCTCCGTAACGCTTACGGGGTTGTTGAGCTGGAGAACTTCCTGCTGGGTGAGCTTGCCGCTGGTGAGCTTTTCTGCATAGAGCGCCGACTTTACAGATGCTTTGATAAGCTCCTGCGCTGTGGCGGAGCCTGTGGAGATATTGCTCATGGTGGAGAGGGAAGTCAGCTTGGACACATAGACGAGGTCTGCTGTCTTGCCGCCGGTCACCTGTTCGGTGAAGCCCTTGGGTATGATGAGCACGTACTTCTGGTCGATCCTCTCAAGCTCGGAGGCATAGTCGTCGGATTTTATATCAACTTCAACGACTTCGTTCTCGCTATTGCTGCCGTCAACAGGATTACGCAGCAGCTTGATAACGGCACGGGTGAATTCCGTGTCGTCCTGGTCGCAGATAACTATTCGTGAGCTTGCCTCGTTTGCAGCCTTTATCTCCTTTGTCATAACGTTGCCCAGGGCTGTCATGCCGAAGAGCATGAGCAGGAGGATGGCTATGGTCTGCGGAGTGATGACTTCGCGAAGCTCTTTCCTTAAAAGACTAAGAAATTTCACGAGCCTTCACCACCCTTTCAAAGACTTCCTCAAGGTTAGCAGTCTGATATTTGTTTTTGAGTTCGGCGGGAGTTCCCGATTCCAGCAGGTGGCCCTTTGCGATTATGCCCACTCTGTCGGAAACATACTCTATCTCCAGCATATTGTGGGAGGAGAGCAGGAAGCTCATACCCTGGGAAGCGAGCTCTTTTATCATTCGTCTGATCTCCAGGGCGTTGATAATATCGAGACCGGATGTGGGCTCGTCAAGTATCGCCAGCGAGGGACGGGACATTATGGCTCTTGCAAGCAGGAGCTTTCTTGCCATGCCTCGGGAGTATGTTCCTACTTTGTCGTTGAGCCTGTCGCCCAGCTCGCAGATCTCTGTTCCCAGCTTGACGTATTCCTCGGCAGCCTCTTTGCTTTCGGCGTAGATGTTCGCCATAAAGCGCAGGTAGCCGATACCCGTCATAGTCTTGTATGCTCCGGCTTCGTCGGGCAGATAGGTTATACATCTGCGTACCTGCTCGGGCTCTGTAAGTATGCTGTGACCGTCAACTATCGCATCGCCCTCTGTGGCTTTCAGAAGAGTTGAGATCATTCTGATCGTTGTTGTCTTTCCGGCACCGTTGGGTCCGATGAGCGCAAATATCTCTCCGCGCTTGATCTCAAAGCTGACACCCTGAGAGGCATATACGCCTTTCTTGTACTGCTTTGAAAGGCCCCGCACTTCAAGCACATTTTCGCTCTTTGTGTTTTGTTCCATTGTGTTCCTCCCTTTTTTGGCTTATGATCCTTTTCAAGGGTCGTTTGTCCTGCGGCATAAGATCTTGCCGCCCAATGATGATTATACAATATTTCCGAGCTTTTGTCAACAAGCAGATGCCCGATAAAGCCCGTAGATCAAAAGAAAAAACGCAGCCCGGAAATAGTCCGGACTGCGCTTTGTATAGTTGTTTGAGTTCAAAGGAAAACTGAGTTCTCGGGCTTCGGTCAAGGATCACTCCTCAGCCTCTGCGCCTTCCTCGTAACCCTCTTCGCCTTCAGCGCCTTCTTCGCCTTCAGCGCCTTCTTCGCCGCCTTCTTCACCTTCGGCAGGCTGCTCCTCGCCGCCTTCTTCGCCGCCAGCGCCGGCATTAGCGAAAGCATCTTCAACGCTTACGTCAGTGTAAGCACCGTAGATGATGCCCTTTATGTCGTCCTGGTTCTCTTCGCTGCCGAGAACGGTAGTGCCGTTCATCTCGCTCATCTCGAAAACAGTGGGCTCGCCGTCGATAACAGCATTTACCTTCTTGCCGTCAACAGTGTAAGTACCGAGCTTGTTGCCGGTCGCGTTGTTGTTGAGAAGTACCTGACCCTCAGCGTTGAAGAAAACGTTGGCGATAAGCTGCTCAACATCTACGCCGATAGACTCAGCATACTCGGAAAGATCCTTTGTGGAACCGTCCTGCATTACAACAGTAGCAGCTGTCCAGCCGTTAGCTGTGAGAACGTTGACGTCGATGTCCATCTCGCCGCCCTCGTTGCCGCCTTCTTCGCCGCCGTTGTTGCCGCCTTCTTCGCCGCCGTTGTCGCCGCCGTTGTCGCCGCCTTCATTTCCGCCGTCGTTGTCGCCGGCATCCTGAGAAGCTGCTGCCTTAGAGCTGTCGCCCTTGCTTGCGCTGCTGGAATCGCTGCTGCCGCAGGCTGTGAAAGCGAGCATGGAAGCGAGGATCGTGCAGAGCGCGATGATCTTCTTAAAGTTTTTCATTTTACTTTCCTCCTAAAGACCGCGGTACCCATGTGCCGCTTTATGCTTATATTTTAGCATAAACGACTTTACATTTCAATAGTCATAATCTGACAATTGCACTAAAGCTTCCACAGCGGTTATGTGCAATATGACCAATTATTGTCCGGAAATTTCACATATCTGACAAAAGCCAGAGCTCGTAGGACAGGGGATATCCAAAACAAAGCTCTCTATTATGCAGCCCTGCGATGAATAATTTGACATATTTCACAGATAATATCATCAAAACGAAGAGTGCAGCGGCACTGCTTTAATTGAAACGGAGGAAAGAAAATGAAAGCAACAGGGATAGTGAGAAGGATAGACGACCTCGGCAGGGTGGTGATACCCAAAGAGATCCGCCGGACAATGAGGATACGCGAGGGCTCTCCCTTACTGATAGTGTTGACACCGAGCTCATCACCCTTTGAGTTTCGGACGAGGGTGACAGGGGAGCTTATCCGGAGCCCGATGCCGGGATCAAAATTTGCGGCTTCCTCCAACGCTGCGGAGAAAGGCTTGCTCGAAAGCCGCAGCAGACTGTCAACGTCGGCCTTCAGATACACGTCTATCCTGTCGGTACAGACCAGTATTTTGTCAACGATGAGGCCGATGTCCTGCTTTGTGAGGGACGGTTTTTCAAGAATGCTGTCGAAGACCTGAAAGACAGTCCTTGCGGTGCGGTTGACCTGAACTACCGCGTTGTGCCTGTCGGCGGCAAGGTGCATCTGATTTTTCAGCCCTGCGATCCGCAGGGTGAGATCGTCGATTTGTTCATCGTATATCTCGTCCAGCATATCGGCTCTGTCGGGGTGCTTCATCAGATCCCGGGTCTTCTGCCGGGTCAGCATTTTTATCTCGGCTTTTGCATCCTCGATCTGCTGCTCAAGGGTGTCGATGATATTCCTGCTGTCCTTTGTTTCCTGCTGTTCCTCTGCAATAGCGTTCTGGAGCTGCTCTATCATCTGCCGGGAGTTTTCCTTTATCTTTTTTACATAGGCTTTCAGTATGCTGTCCAGCAGATCGACGCGGGTGTGGTGGGAGCTGCACTTGTCCGTTCCGTAGCGGTGATATGTTCCGCACCTGTATGCAGGAGCAAGGTCGGGACGGCTCATAGCGAACATGGGAGAACCGCAGTCGCCGCAGAACAGGTAGCCGGAGTAGGGGTTCTGATATTTCTTCACGCCGTTGTAGCCCTTGCCGGAGCGCATCCTCAGCTGCTCCTGCGCCTGTGCGAAAACAGCCGCATCAACGATCGGCGTATGGTAGTTTTCAAAGACGAGCTGTTCGGTCTCATGAAGTTTCTCGTCCGACCCGTTTATCTTTTTCCGCTTGAATTTTCTTTGGCGGAGGGTGCCAATATAGAAATCGTTGGAGAGTATCTCGCCGACGGTCTGGATGCTCCACTCGGGACGGGCTTTGAGCTTGCAGTCCTCGCCCTCTGCTTCCTTGCGGGCTTTCTCCGCCATACGCGGTGTGGGGATATGCTGTTCGGTCAGATATCCTGCGATCTTCTTATAGCCCCAGCCCTCGTTGTACAGCCGGAATATCTCTCTCACGACCTCGGCCTCGGGCTCGCTGACTTCAAACTTCATATTCTTGGAGTTGGTCATCACATAGCCGTAAGGCACCGCGCATATCCAGCGGCCTTCCTCCTGCCTGCGCTGAATTACCGAACGCACTTTTCGGGAAGCGTCGGTGACGGGGAGTTCGTTAAAGAGAAAGAGCATCTGAATACGCTGCCAGTCGTCCTGCGTGGGATAGTCGATATTGTCGCCTATGGAGATTATGCGCACCCCGGCATCGCGGATGTCCTCCAGCTCCACCAGCCCCTTGCTGTTGCGGCGGCTGAAACGGGAGAAGTCTTTAACGATAAGGATGTCATACTCCATACTCATCAGCTTCGGACGCAGCAGCTGATAACCCTCGCGCTGCTCGAAGGTATAGCCCGAACGGTCACGGTCTTCGTAAAGGTCAAGCTCGCTGTTCGGAAATACACGGCTGACATAGTCTTTGATGATAGACTTCTGATTTTCGATCGAGGTATTGTCACGGTCCTGTTCGATATCCACGGAGATACGGGTGTAGCCGGCGATATGAAGCGTGGTTTCCATTATGCCTTTCTCCTTTCTGTCAATACTAAAAGTAAAGATATAGATTATGTTTTTATCATTGTACCATGATAAAAAATGTTTGTCAATAGCAGGCATCAAAAAAGGTGTACGCGGTCATGCGTACACCCCTGCTCACACTTACAGATTATGCTTGATAAGTGCTTTGGTATAGGCGGCGAGATCCTTGTCTCCGGATCTGTAAACTATCACCATGCATTTTTCGGCTTTTAGCTTTTTGATAAGTTCATCCAGCTCTTCGGAACGGGTCTCGGCATCCTCATGGGTCAGCCAGATCATTGCCAGCTTCTTTTTGCCGAACCGGTCGTATTCAACTGTCATAGTATCAGCCCCTTGTTTTCAGTATTGACATCAGAACACCTTGTTAGTCAGCGTGAGCGAAACTACTCCACGTTGTCTTTTTATGTTCTGCATGGATTTTCTCTGAAAACATAAAGAGATAAAAGCCGGGTTTCATGGCGAAATACTAAATATTGAGCTTTAAAGCCAAAAAGCCTCTGTATGTTGATTTTCCAGCGTTTGGATTTACAAAAAATTTACATTTTAACGCCGCAAAGGATGCGGCTCGGCTATTTCGCTTGATATACACAGTATAATGGAAGAATAATAAACTCTCCGCCGGATAATATTGAAGACGAGCAAGACTGTTTTGATGACCTAACAACCGAAAGCGCCCGGGGAGCGGATCCTCGGGCGCTGATTTATAGCGGCAGACACTGCGTATCATATTTTGTTTGAGGGAGGATCATAAGACAAGCAGTAAAAGCCTTTCCCCCGCTCGTTTCAGTTCTCCGTTTCCCAGATCAGTTCTCCCAGTGTTTTGAACAGATGATCCGGTTCCACGGGCTTTGTGAGATGCGCGTTCATACCGGCCTGCAGCGATCTCTGAACATCTTCGTCGAAGGCGTTCGCGGTCAGTGCGATAATGGGGATCGTTTTTGCATCCGGTCTGTCCAGTGCCCGGATAGCCTGCGTTGCTTCCAGGCCGTCCATCTCCGGCATCCGGATATCCATAAGGATCGCGGAATATGTGCCTGCTTCGCTGTTTTTGAACATATCAACGACGATCCTGCCGTTTTTGGCGTGATCTGTTTCCATGCCCTCCATTTCAAGAACGTCGATCATTATCTCGGCGTTCATTTCGATATCCTCAGCCAGCAGGATACGACGGCCCGTCAGATCAGCACGTTTCTTTTCCTCAAACAGGTTCAGGTTGTTGTGCCGGGCTGCACGCTCAAATTCTGCGATCACCTTGGAGGCGAACAGCGGCTTGGTCAGGAAACCGTCTATCCCGGCTTCCAGAGCCGTATCCAGGATATCGTACCAGTTGTATGCCGTAAGCATGATGACGACGGTCTCGGTGCCGTAGCTTTCTCTGATCCTCTTTGCGATCTCCAGGCCGTCGATCTCCGGCATCTTCCAGTCCATAAGCACAAGATTGTAGGGCTCCTGCTTGGTATGCTGGATCTCCAGCATATGCAGGGCTTTCTGTGCACTCGTACAAATATCCGCCTGGATACCTGCGTCGTTCAGGGCTGTACGTGCGTGTTCGGCAGCGAATTCTTCGTCATCCACGATCAGCGCATGGATCCTGCCCGGCTCGATGGAATCCTCACGGGCTTCATCCCGGTGTTCGCTGTTCATCAGTGTTACCACCACCGTAAATTCTGTGCCGACACCCTTTTCGGACTGCACGCTGATGGTCCCGTTCATCATCTCAACGATCCTCTTTGTGATGGCCATACCCAGGCCGGTGCTGCCGTATTTGTTCTTGTTGCTGCTGTCCTCCTGGGAAAAAGCTTCAAAGATCCTGGGGATGAATTCCTTGTCTATGCCGATGCCGGTATCTTTGATACAGAACCTGAGTGTGGATTGGTTTTCAAATACGGCCAGGCGTTCCACGGTCATACGGATACTGCCGGGAGCATCAGTAAATTTGACAGCGTTGGAAAGGATATTGATAAGAACTTCCTTGAATCTTGTATCATCTCCGATGTAGTAGTCATCTACACGGCTGAGCACGCGGCATTCATAATCAAGACCCTTGTCGCTGCACTGGGACATGACCATCGTGTTGATCTGCTCCAGCATGGCGCTGAAGGAGAACTCCTCTTTCTTCAGCATGATGCGTCCGGATTCGATGCGGCTCATATCAAGGATATCGTTGATAAGATCCAGTAAATGACGGGCACTCGATCCGATCTTCTCCAGATAGTCCCGGGTCTGATCGTCAAGGGTATCGTTGTGCAGCGCAAGGTTATCCAGGCCGATTATGGCGTTCATGGGCGTGCGTATCTCGTGGCTCATATTGGAGAGGAAGGAGGTCTTTGCACGGTTCGCATATTCCGCCTTTTCCAGAGCGTCCTTGAGCATAAGCCGCTGGTTTTCCTCGGCACGCACGGTCTTTTCGATATTGTGGATACCAAGAAGTATCCTGTGGGACTCCGGCCATACGCCAACCGGGACAGCTTTCAGCTGATAGGTAGTGCTGCTGCCGGCCTTATCTATGAGCCTGAAATTGTGGAACATCACATGATCCCGGGTCAGGTTCTGCATAATGCTCTCCAGGTTCACATGGGCATGAAGATCTTCATATTCATCTTCGTTTATATGGCTGAGCCGGTCAAGAAAAGCGGAGAGGGAACGATAGGAATAAAGCTCGGGGCAATAATCAAGATAGCTGTCATTCGTGCGCAGCACAGCAAAGGTGTCGCAGTCTATGTCCGAGCGGATCAGAACATCGTAATCGTCCGTAAGAGCGCTGAGCATCATCCGCTGCCTTTCCTCGCGCTGCTTGCCAAGCTGGTTGACCACAAAGGAGGATACCGCCTGCAGGATCAGCAGGGTGTTGGTATTGGTGCGGGGATTGTCCACCCCGAGGAAGCCCACGATATCACCGCCGAGCTGCAGCGGTGCAGCCATCAGCGACTGTATATCCTGCATTGCGAGGATCTTGTACTCATCCGAATCGTGGTCCAGCTCGCCGTCGGTCGAATTGATGTAAAACTCGCCGTGAGCCCTGAACTGTGCTATCCAGCGATCCACAATGGCGATGTCCATATTCTGCAGCTTTGATATCTCCGCTTCGATGCCCTCTGCGCACCACTCGTAGGTGTTGCTCATCCGCTGGGAGCCAAGGTCGAATTCAAAAATATAGGAACGATCCGCACCGTAGAATGATGCGACAAGATCCAGCAGCTTGTTACAGTCGGCCTCATGGTCTTCGTTCATGTGCAGGATGGTGATGCAGTCCATCAGGAGGTCGTTGATCCTGATCTTCTGCCGATCCAGTTCCTCCATTTCGGTAAACTTTTCTTTTGTATTGGCTGCAAGCTGCTTGAAGGTACGGGTCAGGATGCCGATCTCGTCGTCCTTGTCATAGTCCAGTGAAAAATCATAATGACCTTCATCCACCTTCTTTGCGGCTTCCGTAAGATCGCGGAGAGGCTTTGTGATGCGGCCTGAAAAGCGCATCATTGCCGTGATCGCTATCGCCAGGATAACGAGCAGTACGATAAGGATGATCCAGATCATACCCGTCCATCCGCTTTCGATCTCAGAGACCGGCGCACAGACATACAGCCGCATACCGTTGCTCAGCGGGATCCACACAGCTTCCTTCTGAGTCCCCTCATAGGTGTACCGTATGTGGTTGCTGCCTATGAACTGCTCCGGCTCGTCCAATGCGGTGGTTCCCAGATCCTGCTGTTCGGAAGCCAGCAGCGGATGATAGAATACATTTGAATCTTCATCAAGGATAAAAGCATAGCCGCTGTCAAGCACTTTGATGTTTTCGACTTCACTGACCAGCTGTTCATAGTCTATTTCAATACCGATGACGCCG
>CAMVOF010000038.1:0-15676 GCA_947169055.1 uncultured Clostridia bacterium | reverse complement strand
ACCGCCAAAGTTATGGAAGCGGCAAGTGTCCGGCGGAGCTTTTTGATGTTCTTCTCGCCGAAGCTGTGAGCTATAAGTATGGCGAAGCCGTTAGACAGTCCCATGGAGAAGCCCACTATGAGAAAGCACAGCGAGCCCATGTTGCCCACAGCAGCCAGAGCATCGTCGCCGAGGCCCTTGCCGACTATCGCCGAGTCGGCAAAATTATAGAGCTGCTGCAAAAGGTTAGTCATCAGAAGCGGAAAATAGAATCTGAGGACCTGCCTCGTTATCCTGCCGCTTGTGAAATCCACCGTTGTTTTCATTAAATCACCTGTCAAGTATGTACCCCAGCAGGAAGACTGTGGGGGAATTCCAGTAGATCGTGATCTCGTTGAGGGAATAGCTGCTCGCATCGTCTGCGAAGCACTTCATGGGAGGTGTGCCCTCGGGGATGACCTCCATAGCGTAGGGGTCGCCGGGTCTCCTGTTTGCACCGCCGGCTACCATGCCGGGTATGCACTCTTCTATGCCGTCGGCAAAAGCCGGACGCAGATGGGGATAGTTGCAGCGGAACTCCCCTGTCCCCGTTACATAGCTTATGCCGAGGGCATTTGTCCCGAGGAGATAGTGCAGCTGCCTCTCGGCGTATTTCCTCGAGGAGCTGTCGCCGTTTATAATATCGTTCATAGCCAGCTGCATACCGTTTTTCATAACGTTCATGCTGCTGCCCCAGCAGTAGTCGATAGGGAACATGGCCACTCCGTAGCCGCAGTCTTCGGAAAGCTGCTTTAGCTCTTCGGCTCTCTCCGAAACAGCCGCCTTGAACTTTCTCACCGTGTCCTCGTCCTTCTCTCTTTCGCAGAGCAGGTAAGCCAGCACGCCCAGACCTCCCAGCTCGCCGTAGCCGAGAGCGGTAATGGGAAAGCCCTTGTCCGCAAGAGCCAGCATGGACTTGTGATAATGCTCCCTGCCTGTGAGAGCGTAAAGCTCCGCATAAGCCCAGAAGGTGTTGGAGTCGGCGTCACGCTCGTAATATCCGCCGGTGTTGCAGCCGGGAGGATTTACAAATCCGATGAACTCCGGGTTATTTTCAAGCCAAATGATCGCACGCTCTGCCGCTTCCGCCAGCCTGTCCGAGTATTCGCTGTCGAAGGGTCGGTAGATGCCGCTTGCAAGAGCTGCTACTGCCGCAAGGTCAGCCGTCGCCATGGAGGAAACGTGGAACACGAACATCTGCGCCTTGTCGTCCTCGGGCATAACGAAGGGTGCGTGCTGCATGGTGGTAGCTTTGTGATAAACTGCTCCGTCGGCTCTCTGCATCGAGAGCAGCCAGTCGAGCTCGTATTTTATCTCTGCAAGGAGATCGGGCAGAGGGCTTTCGGGGATATTCAGCTCCAGCTTGCCAAAGACCTTCGGGAACAGCTTGCAGGCATAGAGCAGATGCCCAGCCGCACAGGCTCCTGCCGTTACATATCTGCCGTAATCCCCTGCATCGTGCCAGCCGCCGCAGACATCCAGCTTCGTTCCCGGGTCGTCAAAAAGCCTTGCCGGGGCGCAGTGGCATTTTGCGTGGGAATATATCCCTGCGTGCTTTTTCTCCAGACCGCAGCCGCATCGCAGGAAGTAAAAGGCTTTTGCGGTGTCCCGGAGAACGCCGTCATAGACATTTTTGCCGATGCGGAAAGAGGCTGATATCCTGCCGCCTGCAGAGACGCGGAAGCAGCCTTCCTCTTTGAGCCCGGAGAAATCCGCAATGCAGACCTCGTCTCCCGAAGCGCTGTCGAAACCGAAGCTCTCCGTCCTGCCGGAGAAAAAGACCTTTCCGTTAAGGCCGGTAATCTCAAAGCTATCGCAGGCAAAGGGAAGAACGGCTTTCTTTTCGCTTTCGGGGAAGTATCCTGCCTGGTCGGTAAAAATGCCGAAGGGCGTCGTTTTAAGGTGGGAGCTGTCACGCTCGAAATATTTTCTGTTCATACGGCAAGTCCTTTCCTGTGACCGTGAGAAAAAATTATAAAAACTCGTTTTTTCCTATAGATTATTCCGGTAAAATATGTTATAATATACCTATCCCTACCATCCCGACACAGAGAGGTGTGAAAGATATGAAAAATCTCTTTGAAAAGCAGGACAGCCTCAATGCCCCGATAGAGACCTTTTTCTTCAATGCTCAGGAAAACGAATTTCCCGTCAAGCCCCACTGGCATTACTTTGCGGAGTTTCTCTACATCCTCCGCGGCTGTGCCGAGATAACCTGCGACGGTACATCCTATACGGTCTCTGAGGGTGAGCTTATCATACTGCAGCCCTCGTCTGTCCATTCCATAAGCTCGGGAGACGGAGGATTCCCTCTTTTGGCTGGAGTGAAGTTCGACCCCGTGAAATTTCCCAACACGAATTCCTATGCGCCGTCGGTGTCGAACATCCTGAGATACGCAAGGAACAAGGATATGCCCGTGCATTTCACCGCAGAGGAAGCAGCCGCTCTCCGCTGCCGCGAGATATTCGGAGACTGCATAGCCGAGACGGAAAGCTATCTCTACGGCCGTGACATAATGCTCCGCGCTCAGGTCTATCGCCTCATCTTCGGCATCGTCAGGATATGGATATCCAAAGGCCTCGACATCGACAGCTGCCCCATAACTCCCGACGGCCTTTACGGCATCGAGAACATCACCGAGTATATCGACGCAAGGCTTGACGAAGGGATAAGGGTGGCAGACGTTGCTGCACGCTGCCACATGAGCTATTCGGGCTTCGCTTTGAAGTTCCGGGAGCAGTACGGCATGAGCTGCAAGGAATACATCGAGCGGATGAGGCTTTTCAAGGCCGAGGAATATCTCCTCTTCACCGACCACGACCTAAGCTATATAAGTCAGCAGACCGGCTTCTCGGATCAGAGCCATTTTATCCGCAGCTTCAAAAAATACCGCGGCGTTACCCCAAAGCAGTTCCGCAACGACAAAAAACGCAGCAGATGACCCCACTCTGAATATATTATAGCATCAAGTGCTCCCGGGTGATATGAAATTTAGCGCATATAATTGTAAAAATCTCTAATCGAAGGGCAAAGCGGGCCCTTCCTCAGGTTTTATAAAAAGATCAGGTGCCTTTCCGCAGGAAAACTTCCGGCGGAAGGGCATACCTTTTTATAGAAAAAAGCCTGACAAAAAACCGCGAAATTCAGAATAGGATATGTTAAAAAGATAATAGCTTTTACACTTGACCGGTGTGCGGCGTTGTGCTATAATCATTTCAATAAGCCGGCAGGATATGAGAGAATATGTTTGCTCTTTTCTCTTTCCTGAGGCGAAAATAAAATGAGGTGTTGCATTATGAAAAAGCTATTGCTTGCGATCCTGGCAGCCGGTCTGCTGCTGACATCCTGCGGCTCGGAGGACTCGAGCTCTAAGAAAGATTCCGCAGCTTCTGAAGCGGAGACCACATCGGCAGCTGATACCACCGCCGCTGCTTCGGAAGAGACTCCCGACGAGAGCCGGCCCGAAGAAACTCTCGGCGAAACAGCCTTTGCAAAACACGGCGCTCTGTCTGTGAACGGCGCCGACCTTGTTGATGCAAACGGCGAGAAGTTCCAGCTTCGCGGAATGTCAACTCACGGTATCGCCTGGTTCCCGGATTACGTCTGCGAAGAGACCTTCACTGCTCTGCGCGACGAATGGAACACCAACTGTGTCCGCTTAGCAATGTACACCCACGAGAGCCAGGGCTACTGCTCCGATGGCGACAAGGAATATATCAAGGGTCTGGTGGAGAAGGGCGTTGATATCGCCACCGACCTGGGGATGTATGTCATCATCGACTGGCACGTTCTGAACGAGGGAAGCCCTCTCGTTTACAAGGACGAGGCTGTAGCCTTCTTTGACGAGATGTCGAAGAAATACGCAGACCACGCCAACGTTCTCTATGAGATCTGCAACGAGCCCAACAGGAACGCTTCCTGGGACAAGGTGACCGAGTATGCAAACGAAGTCATCCCCGTTATCAGAGCCAATGCACCCGACAGCGTTATCATCGTCGGCACACCCACCTGGAGCCAGGAGATCGACAAGGCTGCGGCAGAGCCTCTGAGCTACGACAACCTGATGTACACCCTGCACTTCTACGCTGCGACCCACAAGGATTTCCTGCGCGACAGAATGGAGATGTGCATCTCCAGCGGACTGCCTGTATTCGTAAGTGAGTTCGGCATCTGCGATGCTTCCGGAAACGGTGCTGTTGATATCGAGCAGGCAGATCTCTGGAAGGACATCATCGAGAAGTACAACGTAAGCTATATGTGCTGGAACCTCTCGAACAAGAACGAGTCCAGTGCCGTTATTGCTCCCGACTGCTCCAAGCTTTCCGGCTGGACCGATGACGAGTTGTCAGAGGAAGGCAGATGGATCAAAGAATGGTTCACTTCCGAGACCGATCAGTGAAGCACTTTGATCTTATAACTTCCTTTTAATATACGGTGCCGCACTGTGCCGATTTGGTGCGGTGCCGTTTTGTTTAAGGCAACACCGCACTATCCCTGCACGCCATATGCTTGCCGGCTTTCCGCCATAGCACACAAATTCTTCCTTGTAAGGCACAAAGCCTTACTGCGGTCGAATTAATGCACTCTGACGAAAACCCGGACGGCGCATCTGACGCACATGGATAGTGCAGTATTGCCTTGAGTCAAGATTTTACGGCTCTTTGCGCACGTCTTGCTTGCAGTTTTTTAAACATCTCATTTCCTTATTGGTTTTTTGTTTTAGTTCTTATTTTATTTCATTTAGTATAATGAATCTCCAGAATAATTGAACAATGTTATAATCTCACAGGTTTTTTCAAAAGTCCGCTTTACAATCTGTGTAAAATGTGATATACTGGCAAAAAAGGTCCCGAGACGAAAGGAGTTATTATGGCTATAGATCTGTCAAAGATGCCGAAGCTGGGCTTCGGACTTATGAGGCTTCCCCAGAAGGACGACGAGATAGACCTGGACACCGTCTGCAAAATGGCGGACAAGTATATTGCCGCAGGCCTCAATTATTTCGACACGGCTTATGTTTATCACGGAGGCAATTCCGAAGTCGCAGCCCGGAAAGCGATAGTCGAGCGCTACCCCAGAGACAGCTTCTTCCTTGCGACAAAGCTGCCTGCGTGGTGCATCAAGAGCTACGAGGACAGAGACAGGATATTCGACGAGCAGCGTGAACGCGCAGGGGTCGAATACTTCGATTTCTACCTTCTCCATTCGGTGGAGGAAGGCGGCAACTACAACACCTACGAGAAGTTCGACTGCTTCAAGTGGGCTGTGGAGAAAAAGAAGGAAGGCAAGATACGCCACTTCGGCTTCTCCTTCCACGGGACACCTGCCCTGCTGGAGAAGATACTCGACGATCACCCCGAGGTGGAATTCGTGCAGATACAGCTAAACTACATCGACTGGGACAATCCCGTTATCGCATCGGGAAGGCTCTACGAGATACTTTCCTCCCGGGGAATACCGATGATAATAATGGAGCCTGTGAAGGGCGGTACTCTTGCATCTCCTCCGCCGGAGGTCACGGAAAAATTCAGCGCTGCAAGGCCGGGTGCATCGGCAGCTTCCTGGGCGCTGAGGTTCGTGGCTTCCCTGCCCGGAGTAATGACTATCCTCTCGGGAATGTCCAACGAAGAGCAGATGAGCGACAACATCAACACCTTCACGGATTTCGAGCCCCTTTCCGACGACGAGAAGAAGATCATCGATGAAGCCCGGGAGATAATGCACGGCAAGCCCACCATCGGCTGCACTTCCTGCCGCTACTGCTGCGACGGCTGTCCCCAGGGCATAAAGATACCCGATATCTTCAGCCTCATCAACACTATCCGCATCTACAACGAGGGCTGGAGAGCGAAAAATTTCTACAACACCCACATAGCATCTGCGGCAAAGGCTTCGGACTGCATCGGCTGCGGACAGTGCGAGGGTGTATGCCCGCAGCACCTGCCGATAATCGAGCTGTTGAAAGACGCAGCTTCGCAGCTTGAGACTTAAGTCAACACCCGTTTCCGCACGGTGACACACAAAGGAGGATATATATGGCTTGTTTTACAGTTCCCGCAGCAGAGGCTATCGTCACGACGATAATTGCCGCTGCGGCTAAGAAAAAAGAAAAGAAGGCCGAGGGCAGCACCCCTTCGGCAGAGACACCACGCATAAAGTTTTCCGAGAAGCTGGGCTGGCTCAACATGATGCTCTGGGGCGGTTCGATACTGCTTATGTTCGAGCATATCTGGCACGGTGAAGTAGTTCCCTGGTTCCCGTTCCTGACGGCGGCGTCATCTCCCGAGGACACGAAGGAGATGCTCCATGAAATGGCCACGGTGGGAGTCAGCATGGCAGTTACCGTCACGGCTGTGTGGGCACTGATGGTAATTGCGGTGAACGCAGTTATGAAACATCGGCCCGCAGCGGAAGGAGAGCAGGCATCATGACATTGCTCATAACGATATTTGCGGCAGTTATCTGCACCGCACTTTGGTATTTCAAGCTCCACGACCGTGAGCTGATGTTCGGCAGGCTGTGCCTCATGTACTGGGGTGCTGCGCTGATGTGGTCGGTGGATGCGGTCTTTGAATATATCGAGCTGGAGGCGGAGTATTTCACCCCCTCGGCAGGAGATATGCTCAACGACGCATTTTTAGGACTTGCGGCAGTTGCGCTTGGGCTCGTTATCTGGCTCGTAATGCTGCTTGTCAAGGACCCCAGGCACGTCCTCAGGAACGCGCTGACTAAAAAGCAGTAACACCCAAGCTCCGCGGACCGTGCGGTGCTGTTGCCTTAATGCCGCACGACGCAACAAAAGAGGCTGCTGCTATCATCAAAAAAAAGCAGCAGCCCCGTTTTTGTTGTATTCCGAGATGCTACGAAAGCAGGTGAAGACCGTGAACACGGAAGCAAAACAGATACTTGAAAAAGTCAGGGACGGCAGCATCAGCGTTGAGGATGCTTTGCTGAAGCTCAAGACCGAGCCCTTTGAAGACCTGGGATATGCTAAGCCCGATCTCCACAGAGTCCTGAGGCAGGGAGCTCCCGAAGTGATCTACGGTGCCGGGAAAACGCCCGTGCAGATCATAGGCATCGCCGAAGCTCTTCTGAGAAAAGGGCAGGAGCGGATAGTGATAACAAGGCTCAGCTCCGAGGCTGCGGTCAAGGTCGGCATGAGCATCGACCTCACCTATGACCCCACTTCTCAGATCGCATACACGGGAGAGATGCCCGAGCCCGACGGCATAGGCACGGTAGTCGTTGCCACAGGCGGCACCAGCGATATCCCCGTTGCCGAGGAAGCTGCCCTCACGGCAGAGCTACACGGGAACAGCGTAAAAAGGATATACGACGTGGGTGTCTCGGGACTGCACAGGCTTCTTTCCCATAAGGAGGATATAATGTCCGCATCGGTCATCGTTGCCGTTGCAGGCATGGAGGGTGCTCTTGCAAGCGTTGTGGGAGGTCTTGCAGACTGTCCCGTCATCGCAGTTCCCACATCCGTGGGCTACGGTGCTTCCTTCGGAGGACTTTCTGCTCTGCTCTCGATGCTGAATTCCTGTGCAAGCGGAGTCTGCACAGTCAACATCGACAACGGCTTCGGCGCAGGTTATCTTGCCGGAATGATAAATCACATGGAGGCTAAAAATGAAAACTCTGTACTTTGACTGCGGCATGGGTGCGGCAGGAGATATGCTGACGGCTGCTTTGCTGAAACTTCTTCCCGAGCCCGAGAAATTCCTTGAAAGGCTGAACTCCGCCGGCATCCCGGGGGTGATATATACCGCCGAAAAGTCGGTGAAATGCGGCATCACGGGGACCCACATCCGGGTAACGGTGAACGGCGAAGAAGAAGGCGAGCATCATGAGCATCACCACGGCCACGGGCATCACCACCATGAACATGAGCACGAGAACGAACATCATCACCACGAACACGAGCATGAACACCGGCACACCAGCCTTCATGACATCGAGCATATCGTTTCGCATCTGAATGTTTCGGAAAAAGCGAAAGGCGATATCGTCGCTGTGTATAATCTCATCGCCGAGGCTGAGAGCCATGCCCACGGCAGACCTGTCGAGGAGATACACTTCCACGAGGTCGGCAATATGGACGCTGTGGCGGATGTAACGGCCTTTTGTCTGCTGATAGAGGAGCTTGCTCCCGGCAGGATAATTGCTTCTCCTGTCCACGTTGGAAGCGGAAGCGTCCGCTGTGCACACGGCATACTTCCTGTCCCTGCACCTGCAACGGCGTATATTCTGAAGGACGTTCCCGTCTACGGCGGAAGCATAGACGGCGAGCTCTGCACTCCCACAGGGGCTGCTCTGCTGAAACATTTTGTCTCAAAGTTCGGGGATATGCCGGTGATGAAAATAAGCGCCGTCGGCTACGGCATGGGCAAAAAGGATTTTGAGAGAGCGAACTGTGTCAGGGCAATGCTCGGAGAAACGGAGGACTCCGTTCAGCAGATGTACGAGCTTTCCTGCAACGTTGACGACATGACAGCCGAGGACATCGCCTTTGCCTGCTCGGAGCTGCTGAGCGCCGGAGCAAAGGAAGTTTTCACCGTGCCTGTGGGAATGAAAAAATCCCGCAGCGGAATACTAATAAAGATAATCTGCACCGAAGAAAAACGGGAAGATCTGATAAGACTCATATTCAAGCACACCTCCACCCTCGGCATAAGAGAGATGAAGTTTGAAAGATACGTCCTCGAACGCTCGGTGGTGACAGAGGAAACGGCTTTCGGGGCTGTGCGGAAAAAGGTCTCGGAGGGCTACGGTGTAAGACGGGAAAAGCCGGAGCACGACGACCTTGAACGCATCGCAAAGGAACAGGGACTCAGCATCGAGCAGGTGAAAAAACAGCTTTCGGAGAAGAAACGATGAACGGACTTGCTGAAAAAAAAGAAAGGCTCAGGCAGAGCCTTGAAGCTATGGAAAGTGCGGCTGTCGCATTCTCGGCAGGGGTGGATTCCTCATTTCTTGCAAAGTTTGCCCGGGACATCCTCGGAGACAGGCTGCTTGCCGTGACCGTAAAGGGTGCCTTCATGCCGAAACGGGAGCTTGAAGAAGCAGAGGCTTTCTGCAAGGAAAATGGCATCGCACAGGAGATAATCGAGCTGGATGCCATGAGCATAGCGGAGTTTTGCAATAACACCCCGGACAGATGCTACCACTGCAAGAAATGGATATTCACGGGGATAAAACACGCAGCCGCAAGACACGGGATAAGAAACATCATCGACGGCTCGAACCTCGACGACCTTTCGGACTACCGTCCGGGGATGAGAGCCCTTGAAGAGCTTGGGATCATAAGCCCTCTCAGAGACGCAGGCCTGACGAAAGCCGAGATCAGGGAGCTGTCGAAAGAGCTGGGTCTTGAAACTGCGGACAAGCCCTCCTTTGCCTGCCTTGCAACGCGGATACCCACCGGCGACATCATCACCTTGGAGAAGCTGGAAATGGCGGAAAAAGCCGAGCAGAAGCTCTTCGAGCTGGGCTTTAAGCAGTTCAGGGTACGCATACACGGCAGGGCAGCAAGGATAGAGATACTGCCGGAGGAATTCCCCCATATCCTCGCCCCCGGGACAGCCGGAGAGATAAACGCTTATCTCAGGCAGCTGGGCTTCGCTTTTGTTACCCTCGACCTCGGCGGCTACAGGACAGGCAGCACGAATTTATCAGCTTTGAACAAGCAGTAAAACCAGACCCGTGTCTGTGCAGCGAGTCCGGACACGGGCATTTTGCTGTCTGAAAACAGATCGACAATAAATGTAATAGGTGCTAATATAGTATCTGTGATGTGATCTTACAGTACAGGAGGACAGACAGGTGTTTCACAAACAAGAAAAGCAGGTTCAGCCGAGCCTGCTTTTTTGTGCTTTCTTATGTCACGATCTCCACCTTGCTGCAGCCGCTTTTGTCCTTTGTGACTACGATCTGCTTGTCGATCTTTTCTTTCAGCTCGGAGACGTGGGAGATTATCCCCACCAGCCTGTTTCCCTCGGTGAGGTTGATCAGGGCTTTCATCGCCTGCTGCAAGGATTCTTCGTCAAGAGAGCCGAAGCCCTCGTCAACGAACATGGTGTCAAGCTTTATGCCTCCTGCCGAGGACTGTATCTCGTCGGAAAGGCCGAGAGCAAGTGAAAGGGACGCTTTGAATGACTCTCCTCCCGAAAGGGTCTTGACGCTGCGGATGCTTCCGTTGTGGTGGTCTATGACGTCAAGCTCAAGACCGCTCCTGCTTTTGTTGTCGGCAGCGACGGAGCAGCGTTTCAGCTCGTACTGCCCGTCCGACATCACCATGAAGCGGGTGTTTGCACGGGCGATTATCCTGTCGAAATATGTCATCTGGATGTAGGTCTCCAGCATGATCTTTTCCTTGCCGGCGATGCTGCCGTTCGCCGTGTCCGACAGCGCCTTCACCCATTTCCGCTTCTTCTCCGTCTCGGTGATATCCGAGATGCGGGAAGATATATTATTAAGCAGGTCTTCGTTCTGCGACCTCCGTCCCGACAGGGCTATGATCTCCTCCGAGTACTTCTTCTTTTTGAGCATGAGCTCTGCCTGGAGCTTCTTTTCGGCTTCGGGGTCGATGTCCGGCTTGCCCTCCAGATGCTTCTTCGCTTCTTCTATCGCGGCTTTGAGGGAGGTAACGGTCGTCTCGCTGTTCTTGAGCTTTTCTTCCGCATCCTTGATGAACTTCTCGGTATCAGCCTTGAAGCTCTCGCGCTTCCCTATCTCTTCCCGGAGCTTTTCCACGGAATCGAATCTCAGCTTCTTTCGTATAGCCGCCAGCCTTTCGTCAGCCGCAGCTTTAAGGGTCTGCTTCTCTTTGAGACTGAGCTCGTTCTGCTCGATCTTGTGCTTCGATTTTTCGAGGTCATCCTCCATTTGGCCGATGAGCTTTTCGAGAGCAGCCTTTCTTGCTATCCTTGCCTCGGCAGCTGAGATAGCAGCTTTGATGTTATTTGCCCTTTCGTCAAGCTCTTTCTTCTTCTCTGCGAGCTCGGCGCCTATCCTGTCCGCATCATCGCCGAGAGAAAGCTCCGCCGCCTTCTTTACGATAGCAGAAAGCTTTTCCTCCGCTTTCACCTTTGCGGCATTGGCGGCCTGACCTGCCTGCTCGGCGTCTGTCCTTGCGGACTCCGCTTTGTCTTTAGCAAGCTCCAGCTCTTCCTTTGTGGGAGCATTCTCCTGCTTGTGAGCTATGTGGGGATGCTCTCTCGAACCGCAGACGGGACAGGGCTCTCCTGCCTTCAAGCCGTCGGCGACTATTCCCGCAAGGTCGTCGTAATACAGACGGAACTTGCTGTCGTAGTCCTTCTGCCGTTCCTCGGAAGCAGCCAGCTTCCTGCGGTAGTCCTCCTTGTCTTTTACCAGCTTTTCCGCGAGCTGCTTGTAGCTGCGGAGCATCTCGTCCAGCTCGTCAACGGCTTTTTTAGCTGCTGCGGTCTCCTTCTGATCTGCCTCTGCCCGGGCTTTTTCGGCATCAGCGTTACCGAGACCGTTCAGCTCTGCCTTTGCTTTTTCCGATTCGTTTTTCAAAGCGATCAAAGTTTTTTTGCCCAGTGCGATATCATTGCTCAGCTTGACGATCTCCCCTTCAAGAGACTTTGCCTCCGCAGCCTTTGCGTCAAGCTCGGCATAATCGGGCTCTGCGTTTTTAAGCTCGATGATGTCTTCCGTCGCCTTGGTGATCTCCTTGCGCTTTTCGTTTGCCTTGTCCGAACCCAGCTTTGCTTCCAGATGCTTTTCAAGCTCTGTTTTCAGCTTCAGCTGAGAGCTTTTCAGCGACTGCTCGGTCTTGTTGTAGGTCTCTTCCCTAGCCAATTTGTCTCTTATGGAGTTCAGCTGCTTTTCTGTTTCCTCCGAAGCCTGCCTGCATTCCTTTTCGGCTTTTTTGTCGCCGGCGATAAGCTCCTCGAGAAGCTCCGTCACACGGGTCATCTCAAGCTTTCCTGCCTTGGCTTTCTCGACTTCATAATACAGAACGCTGTCCCTGTCGCAGCCTATGCCGTCAACATACTGTCTTATGCTCAGAGAGAGCGCGTCGTATTCCCGGTTCAGCTTTGTATTCTCACTTTTCAGCTTATCCTGGAGGGTCGCGTAATTGCCGGTGTGGAATATCTTCTGGAATATCACTTCCCGCTCCTCTGTCTTAGCGATCAGCAGCTTTAAAAAATCTCCCTGCGCTATCATGGCTATCTGGGTGAACTGGCCCCGGTCGATGCCGATGATGTCGATGACGGCCTGGTTCACATCCTTTATCTTTGTGACCACCCTGCCGTCGGGGTAATAGAGCTCTGCGTTTGCAGCAGCGGTGGTGAAGCCTTCGCCCCTTGTCTTCGGGCGCAGATATTCGGGGTTCCTTTTCACCCTGTAGGTCTGTCCGGCATATTCAAAGATAAGCTCGACCTCCGTTGCTGTTTCGGGGCCGGCGTATTTCGAGCGGAGCATATCTGCCGCCCTGTTTCCGCCGCTGGCTTCTCCGAAAAGAGCGTAGGTTATCGCATCAAAGATAGTGGTCTTTCCGGCGCCTGTGTCTCCCGTTATAAGATACAGTCCGCTCCTGCCAAGCTTGTCAAGCTCGATGACAGTTTTGCCGGCGTAGGGTCCGAAGGCGGATAAGGTCAGTTTTATCGGTCTCATGTCCTGTCCTCCCAGATGTTTCTGATCATGCCGTTGATAAACTCTTCCTGCTCGGGGGTCATCTCCGTGCCGTTCTGCAGCTTGTAGAAATCGGCGAACAGCTCTCCCGGAGTCTTCCTCTCAACGTCGGCATCCGCCGTTATCTCCGCACTGTGGCGTGTTCTTGCGTTGTCATAATCCAGCTTCATTATGTTGTGATATATAACTCTCAGCTTTGCGATGGCATCGGGGATGTCGTTCTCGTCGGTAAGAGTGATATGCACATAGTCCTCCTGATAGCTGGTGCCGTCGTAAAAGCTCTTAAGCGTCAGCTCGTCGTAGCTGCCTTTGAGCTCAACCAGGTCACGCTTCGGCACAAGGGGCACGGTCCTGATGCTGAGTTCCCCTTTTTCACCAAGCTCGGCGACAGTCACGGATTTCTTGTCCCGAGCTTCCGAGAAAGAATATTTGAGGGGCGTTCCGCAGTATCTTATCCTCTCAGAGGAAACGTTCTGGGGTCTGTGGATGTGTCCGAGAGCGACATAATCGAAGGCATCGAATACCGAAGCATCAACGTTGTCCGTACCTCCCACGGAAATATCCTCCGATTCCGTCCTGTCGGCACCTGTGACGAACTGATGAGTTATGAGAACGTTCCTCTCCGACTCATCGACATCCATCTTCTCTATGGCCGTGCGTATGGCATCGGTGTAGGAGTTTATCTCCTCGTCCTCGAAGAACCTCCGCACATTGGCAGGCTTCACAAAGGGCAGCATATAGAAATTCACCGTGCCGAAGCTGTCAGTGAGCTTGTAAGGCTCGATGTTCCCGTCATAAACGGGGGAAAGATGTACGCCGCTTTCGTTCATCAGCCTTCCGCCGAAGGCAAGACGCTCGGGAGAATCGTGGTTGCCGCTTATGACAAAGACCTCCGCATCCCTTTGGGACAGCCTGAACAGAAAGTCGTCAAAAAGATCAACGGCCTCCGTTGAGGGGACGGACTTGTCGTAAATATCCCCGGCAAGGATGATACAGTCCGGCTTTTCCTCGTCGATGATGTTAATGATCCTGACGAGGATGAATCTCTGGTCCTCGATCATCGAGTATTCGTTCACTTTTTTTCCGAGATGCAGATCCGATAGATGCAGTATTTTCATAATTGACCTCCCTTGCGGTTTTAGGCAACACCGCACAACCCCTGTGCGTCAGATGCGACGTCCATTTTTTTGTCAGATTGCCTAAATTCGACGCAGGAAGGCTGGCGCCTTTCAAGGAGAATTTGGGAAATATGACGGAAAAATGGCAAGCAGATGACGTGCAGAGGCGTTAGCCGCGGGTTGTGCGGTGTTGCCTTTATAATTTTCTGATATTATAACATAAGCCGTGCTCAGATTTCTGAGCATTTCAAAGTGCACAGCCGAAGCCTCAGCGGATCGATCGCTTTTTCATCATGTCGTAGCAGAGGAAGTCTCCGTTCTCTGTCTTGATAGTGTGATACTCAAATTCTCTGTATCCCCGTTTGAGATAGATAGGCTTCGCCGAAAGAGAAGCGTCGATGACGATCTCGTCATACTGCTTTGAAACAGCTTCCTCCGCGAAGTTCAGCAGCTCCTTTCCGAAGCCTCTGCCCTGATGCTCCGGCAGCACGAACAGCCGCAGTATCTCGTTGTCTTTTATCGTTACGGTCCCCACCGCATCCTGCCCTTCATCCAGGCACAAAAACACCCGGCTTTCCGAAATGTCGTTTCTTATGCTCTCGTCGCTGTGGTGCTTCAAAAAGAAATCCACAGCACCCTTCGGATAGTAGTGTGGATATATCTCCCTGATCGTCTTCCGAGTTATATCTCTGACCCTTTCAAACCAGGTCATATCTGCCGGCAGTATCATGCTTTTCCCTCCCGTCGTTCTTTGATCTCTTATCTCATATCATACCATATCCCAAGGCTTTTTTCAAGCAGAAAATAACAGTTTTTTCCTTGCAATCCCCTGCCGTTTATGCTATAATAAACACAACCGGATTCTTGCAAGGAGGAGCGAATATGATAAACAAACTGAGAAAGCACATAAGCGAATACTATGTCGGGAAGGAAGAGACCATAGACTGCCTGCTGATCTGCCTCTTTGCAGGCGGACATATACTTCTTGAGGGTGTGCCCGGAGTCGGGAAGACGACTCTTGCATCCACCCTTGCCAGGTCTGTCAAGTGCGACTTCGGAAGGATACAGTTCACCCCCGACACCCTGCCCTCGGACGTTACGGGCACGGAAGTTTTCAATATGAAAACGGGAGATTTTGAATACCGCGAGGGAGCTGTGATGCACCAGATAATCCTTGCGGACGAGATAAACCGTACCTCCCCGAAAACACAGGCAAGCCTGCTTGAAGCCATGGCCGAGGAACAGGCAACGGTCAGCGGAGTAAAGCACAAGCTGCCCCAGCCTTTTCTTGTGATCGCAACACAGAACCCTGCTTCCTTCGTGGGGACATATCCTCTGCCCGAAGCGCAGATAGACAGGTTCATGATGAAGATAACTCTTGACTATCCCGACGAAGCCGAGGAGCTCAGGATGACGAGAAATATGCTTGCCGGGAAAACTGCGGATACAGTCGTAAGCGTCATCACCGCCGAAGACGTGATAAAGCTGAAAGAGCAGGCGGCAAAGGTCACCATAAAAGACGAAGTGATACTCTATGCCCGGAACATCGCAGAGCTGACGAGGGAGGAAAAACGGTTCACCCTGGGCATAAGCCCCAGAGCTGTGCTTGCTCTCGTAAAAGCATCCCAGGCAAGGGCTATGCTGGAGGGCAGGGATTTCGTCAAGCCCGACGATGTCAAGGCTGTGGCTCCCTTCGTTATCTCACACAGGCTGTCACTTACCTCCGAAGCCAGAAGCGCCAAGGAGAACAAGGACGACATCATCGCAAAGCTCATCAGAAAGGCAAAGGTCCCGGTGTGATGAGCTTACCCCGATCAAACATCCGCCGTATTGAGCACGATCATTAAGAGGATAGGATATGAAAAGAAATAGGATC
>CAMVOF010000037.1:0-15768 GCA_947169055.1 uncultured Clostridia bacterium | reverse complement strand
AGAGCTTACAGCACAGGCTTCTATTTCGGCAGCCCGAGGCAGGGTCAGTATTACGAGAATAGCGGATATATCAGAGAATACGACGTCGTTGCTATCGTCCGCGAGTGCAGGGACGGAAGGATATATGCCTCTCAGAGGAACAAGTTCCTGAAAGGCGACGAGCTTGAAGCGCTTATCCCCGGCAGGGAACCCATAGTTTTCAAGGCTGATATCATCTATGACGAGAATGGCGAAGAGACAGAAGCCGCAAACCGCGCGACTATGGATCTGTCGATAGCATCCGATCTTGACCTTCCCGAAAACACGATACTCAGAATGAAGAAATGAGTGCAATAAAGCCCGAAAGCAGTTTAGCTTCCGGGCTTTTGCTATTCGTCTTCTTTTTTATCGCTGCCGGGTGCAAGCCTTGAAAGTGGATTAGCTTCGGCTGCCTGTCTCAGGTTTTCGTCAGAAAGATGTGTGTATATCTCCGTTGTGCCGACGCTCTTGTGTCCGAGCTGCTCTTTCAGCACAAGGGTATCGACTCCGCCGTACTGATACATAAGCGTTGCGGCAGTGTGCCTTAGCTTGTGGGTCGAGATGCCGGTATTTGCAAGTCCAGCACGGGCAAGGTTCTCTTCAACGATCTGCTGCACCCTGCGCTTGTTGATGCGCGTGCGGTTCGCGGAGAGGAATATGGCTTCCTTGTCTTTTGCAGTCTCGTTGGGTCTGTGGTTCCGGATATAATCGTCAAGAGCTTCGATGCAGTTGTCGTTGAGGTAAATTATCCTCTCCTTGCTGCCTTTTCCGAAAAGCCGAAGCGTTCTGTTCTGGCGGCTGTAGTCGCCGAGGTTCAAGCCCACAAGCTCGCTGAGTCTCATCCCGCAGTTCAGAAACAGCAGAATGATGCAGTAGTCCCTTGCCTGATTTTTTGAATCAACGCTCTGCAAAAGCTTTATGCTGTCGTCAAGAGAGAGGAATTTCGGCAGCTTGTTCTTGACCGTCGGCAGCTCAAGATGCTCCATAGGGTCGGTCTCTATCAGCTTGGCTTTGAGATGCAGATAGGAATAGAACTGCTTTAAAGCCGAGCATTTGCGGGAACGTGTCGCCGTCTCGTTCTTCCTTACGTCTTTGAGGTATCTGAGATACACATAAGCGTCGTTCAGCGTGAAGTTTTCAACGTATTCGAGCGGAACGTCGGATATTTTTATGCTGCCCCATTCTTCGCCTTCCCTGACATCCCTGTGTTTTATCTTCAAATAGCGCAGGAAGGTGCGGATGTCAATATAATACGCTTCTTCGGTACGGTCGGCTCGGTTTTTCACTATCTTTATATTGGTCAGAAAGTCCTCGAGATAATAGGGACAGTCGGCGTAGTATTCGGCTTTCACGGCGTTCACCTTCCTTCTTTTCAATTATAAATGCTTTTGTGCTCTTTGTCAAGACGGAGCATTTTTCTCAAATTCTCAAAAATGAATTTTTTGTAAACGCTGTTGACTATTTTGTCGTATAATGTTATTATTTATATATCTATTTAGAAAAGGAATGATAGTATGAAAGTGCCTTTTATCAATAAAGAAAAAGCCGAGGAGATAATCGCAAAGTATCCCACTCCCTTCCACATCTACGACGAAAAAGGTATCCGCGAGAATGCAAGAAGACTGCTCAAGGCCTTTTCCTGGAACAAGGGCTACCGCGAGTATTTCGCAGTTAAGGCTACTCCCAATCCCTTTATCCTGAAGATACTCAAGGAAGAGGGCTGCGGAGTTGACTGTTCTTCTCTTACCGAACTTTTGATGAGCGAGGCCTGCGGCTTCAAGGGCAGCGATATAATGTTTTCTTCCAATGTTACCCCCGAGGAGGATATGCGCAAGGCAAAGGAACTCGGCGCTTTTATCAACCTCGACGATATAACACACATCGAGTTTCTTGAAAATCTCTGCGGACTTCCTGAGACTGTTTTCTGCCGCTTCAATCCCGGTGGATATTTCGAGATGGGCAATCAGATAATGGACAACCCCGGTGATGCCAAATACGGAATGACAAGAGAGCAGATCTCGAAAGCATTCAGCACGCTGAAAGCAAAGGGCGTAAAGCATTTCGGTATCCACGCATTCCTTGCTTCAAACACAGTCACCAACGAGTATTATCCCAAGCTGGCAAGGATACTTTTCCAGCTTGCTGTCGAGCTTAAAAACGAGACCGGCGCAGATATAAAGTATATCAATCTTTCCGGCGGTGTGGGTATCGCATACCAGCCCGACAAGCCTCAGAACGATATTATGGCTATCGGCGAGGGTGTACACAAGGCCTTTGACGAAGTTCTTGTTCCTGCGGGAATGGGCGATGTTTCGATCTTTACCGAGCTCGGAAGATTCATGCTTGCTCCTTACGGCCACCTTGTGACAAAGGCTATCCACGAGAAGCATATCTACAAGGAATACATCGGTGTTGATGCCTGTGCCTGCAATCTTATGAGACCTGCTATGTACGGCTCATATCATCACATCACCGTTCTCGGCAAGGAGAATGCTCCCTGCGACCACAAATATGATGTGACAGGCGGTCTTTGCGAAAACAACGATAAGTTTGCTATCGACAGGATGCTGCCGAAGATCGACAAGGGGGATATCCTTGTTATCCACGACACAGGTGCACACGGCTTCTCTATGGGCTATAACTACAACGGCAAGCTCCGTTCGGCTGAGCTCCTGCTCAAAGAGGACGGCTCCGTTCAGCTTATCAGACGTGCCGAGACTCCTGCAGATTATTTCAGCACCTTCGATTTCACGGGCATATTCAACAAGTAAACAAGCAGTTTATACCGGTCAGGCTTTGATGCCCGGCCGGTATTTTTTGTCCTAAGGTCTCATATATTATATAAAGACTTTTGATAAGACCGGAGGATAAAATGAAAAAGATAATATCGCTGTTAATTGCTGTGATCGTTCTGATGACTTTTACTTCCTGTGAAAGCAGGGACAAGCCCGAGCTTATGAGAAATTCCGTGAAATACACGCGCTTCTATAACAGCAGCTCTGACGAAAAATATGTGCCGCTGAATTACGATGTGATGAAAGGTATGTGGGTCACATATTTTGAGCTTGCAAAGATCATCAGCGGAAAGACGGAGCAGCAGTTTCGGACAGGCTTTGAAAAGATCTGCGAAGACGCTGAGTCAATAGGCGTGAATACGCTGTTTGTCCATGTCAGGGCTTTTTCCGACAGCTTTTATTATTCCGGGATATATCCCATGAGCTTGGTCTTTACAGGCGAACGCTTTGATGCTCTTAAAGATATGGCGGAGATCGCTCACAGGCACAAGCTGTCGCTTCACGCCTGGATAAATCCTCTCAGATGCGAAACAAAGGAAAATGTTAGCGTCTATGAGGGTACTGCTATCAACGACTGGATAAACAAGCCCGCGGAATACGACGAATATATCTGCTATCTTGAAAAGGACGGGCATTACTGGCTTGACCCCGCAGCCTCGGAGGTCAGGGCTTTCATCGCAGAAGGAACAGCGGAGATAGTCAGAAATTACGATGTTGACGGGATACATATAGACGATTATTTCTATCCCACAGACGAGCCTTTCTTTGATGCAGGAAGATATGTCGAAAGCGGAACATCTATGCCTCTTGATGAATGGCGGAGAGAAAACTGTTCGCTTATGGTCAGCGAGATATATCAGGCTGTCAAACGGGAGGATAAAGCCGTTTTGTTCGGCATCTCGCCCCAGGGGAATATCGGGAACAACTACACCTATGTGAACGCAGATGTCAAGCGCTGGAGCACGGAAAAAGGCTTTGCGGATTATATCCTCCCTCAGATATACTACGGGTACAAAAACGATGTGAAGCCTTTTTCGGAAGCATTGGAGGATTGGGTAGAGCTATGCAGGGATAAGCATATAAAACTCGTTATCGGAACTGCTGCATACAAGCTTGAGACCGAGGCAGAATATATAGAAGATAGGGGGATTATCGGCAGGCAGATAGCAGATGCACTTGATACTTGTGACGGCGCAGCGGTCTATTCCTACGGCAGTCTTTTCGGCGAACACTCCGGAAGGGTAAGCGAAGAAGTAGAATATATAAGATCGGCTTTTTGTAAAAATAGCTGATAAATTATAAAAAAATTTCTAAAAGACTTGATTTTATCATATCTATCTGCTATAATATATAATGTTTTATGCAACACGTTTGAGACAGACAAAATTGGAGGACTTATAAATGAACATCGCATTACTCGCAGATTCCGCATCAAGCACAGGCAGCTTGCTGGTTACTTTTATTCCGCTTGTTGTCATCATCATTTTCTTCTATTTCTTCATCCTTCGTCCGCAGAGAAAGCAGGACAAGGCTGACAAGGCAATGAGAGAGAACCTTGAGATCGGCGACGAGGTAGTTACAAACGGAGGTATCGTCGGCATCGTATTTTCCGTTAAGGACGATACAGTTGTTATCGAGACCGGCGGTGACCGCTCGAAGATCAGAGTTATGAAGTGGGCTATCGCCAAGAACATGACTGTTCACGACGACTGATAAACACAAATAAAAGATCACGCCTTTGGTGCCTGAGTTGGTGCCGAAGGCGTTTTGCGTTCATTTTTTTGCTTCTCTCTGAATATAATTATCTGAGGAGGGGAGATGGATGAAACGCAGAAAGGTGATAAATATAAGGCTCGGAGCATTTTCGACAGCGTTCCTGTCGGCAGGGTGGGGGTTGCTTGTTATCCTGCTGGTGATACTTGCATTCTCGTTCGTTCTTACAAAGATAGATGTTGCCGACCCGGTGGTGACTGTGATCGCCTGTGCAGCTCTATGTGCCGGAGCATACAGCGGAGGATATGTCTGCGCCAAAAGCCGGAGAAGACACGGGCTTGCTCTCGGTCTGGCCTGCGGCGGACTTATCTTTATCCTGCTGTTTGTTATAAGTCTTTTCTTTGCGAAGTCTGCACAGGGGCTGAACGGTACTGCTAAACTGATACTTGCGCTGCTCTTCGGAGCTGTGGGCGGTATTGTCGGCGTTAATTCAAAGACAAACAGGTTCTGATCGGTTAATTTAATAAATGTTCTTTTTTGAGTTACAAAATTTTAATAAATACGCCGGTTATCTATGATATAATATTTTTAATAAATAACCGGGAGGGATCTTTTATGAAACATATAAAGACGGTCAACAAGGCTAACCTCAAGGAGACCTGCGCTAAGGGCGGCTGCGGCAACTGCCAGGCTTCGTGCCAGTCTGCCTGCAAGACTTCCTGCACTGTTGCTAACCAGAAGTGCGAGAGAGAAGCATAATTTGATCTGATCATTATTCCGATTTTTATCGGCTATAGTTTCGGTTCGCATAAGGGACATCTGTTTGTATGTCCCTTAATTTTTGTTATACAGATTTCAGGTGATATATTATGATACATAAGTTCAAGCTTTCGGGATATAACATCCTGCTGGATGTCAACAGCGGCGGAGTTCATATCATCGACGATATGACCTACGATGTTCTCGATTATGCAGAGCCTCCGTTTTCGGATGAAAAGCTGTCGATGCTTCTTGACAAACTCTCTGATAAATATCCGAAGGAGGAGCTTGTCGAGTGCTATAACGAGATAGTTGAGCTTTACAACGACAAGATACTTTTCAGCGAGGATGATTACGAGAAGTACGCAAACACAGCCATTTCTTCTCCTATCAAATCAATGTGCCTGCATATTGCTCACGACTGCAACTTAAGATGCGATTACTGCTTTGCAGCGACAGGCGATTTCGGCACGGGACGCAAGCTTATGAGCTTTGAGACGGGCAAGAAGGCTATCGACTTCCTGCTTGAACAGTCGAAGGACAGAAAGAACCTCGAGCTGGATTTCTTCGGCGGCGAGCCTCTTATGAATTTCGATGTCGTTAAGCAGATCGTTGAATACGCAAGGGAAGAAGAAAAGAAATACGGCAAGACTATCCGATTCACCATTACCACCAACGGTATGCTTCTTTCCGAGGACAAGATGGAATTCATCAACCGCGAGATGTCCAACGTCGTTCTTTCCATCGACGGCCGCCGAGAGGTGAACGACCGTGTCCGCAAGCGTGTTGACGGCAGAGGCAGCTACGATGCCATAGTCGAGAACTACAAGAAATTCGTTCCCATGCGCGGCGATAAGGATTATTACGTCCGCGGAACATACACGAAGTACAATCTCGATTTCACAAATGACGTGAAGCATCTTTACGAGCTCGGCTTCGATCAGATCTCTGTCGAGCCGGTTATGGCTCCGCCTGAGATGCCTTATGCAATAACGGAAGAGGATCTGCCGGCTATCTTTGCAGAGTATGACAAGCTCTCGGAGTTCATAACCGAGACCCTCGATTCCGGGAAGTTCATCAATTTCTTCCACTTTATGCTCGATCTCGACCAGGGACCTTGCGCTATAAAGAGGCTCAAGGGCTGCGGCTGCGGCAACGAATACGTTGCGATCTCTCCAGAGGGAGACATCTATCCCTGTCACCAGTTCGTGGGCATCGAGGATTATAAAATGGGCAATCTTTACGACGGCACTTTCAACAACGATTTGAAGAAGGTCTTTGCCGGAGCCCATATCTATTCCAAACCCGAGTGCAAGAAATGCTGGGCTAAGTTCTATTGCAGCGGCGGCTGCAACGCAAACAATTATCTCTATTGCGGAGACATCCACAATTCCCACAAGCTCTCCTGTGATATACAGAGAAAGCGTTTTGAAGTCGCGATAATGATGAAAGCGGTCAAAATGCTCGATTCGGCAGAATAAAAAAACAGCGCAGATCTTTTTCTGAGATCTGCGCTTAACTTTTATTCTTGGGGTCCTGGCGGTTCTTTTATCTTCTTAGTTTTCTTGTTCACCCTCAGGTATTTGAGCTGCAGGAAAACAAAGAATCCGACGCTGTAGATAGTTACGACCATTATCATCAGGAATATAGCCCATTTGAATTCCGTCGAGCGGAAGAATGCGCTTGCTATTTTCAGCTCGGAGGAGGATTTCGATCTTGTTACTCCCGATGTGGCGATAAGGTCGATAGTGGCGATAACGTTGCCCTCATAGATCAGCTCCATTTTTCCAAGGACATCGTCCTTCTCGATAGGTGCGATTATGTTTTCATACACAGTTACCTTTTTCTCGACCTTGTCCTCCGACAGATCGTAGGGCCACATTATGCTGTAGGAGCTTTTCGGCTTCAGGTTCACATAGTCGGCTTCGATGCCGAACTCTACCTTAGCGTCCGTTATCTCGCTGTTTGTGTTTACAAAATCCTTCAGCACAAGGGAATTGAATGCCCAGTCATAAAGATGTATATGGTCGAGCATATTGTAATAGACATAGTCAAAAGCATAAATGGAATTTGGGTTCTGTATGCCCTTGTTCACGTCGGCAGGAGTTTTTTCGATAGGAGCGTTCAGAGAGACGATAACATAGCTGTTTCCGTCATAGCTCGCATAAGAGGCAAGGTTCCTTCCGCTGGATTCCTGGGTCGAGCTCTTCATTCCTCTGACATCGGAATAATAATACTCCGATGTGGTGTTTATGAGATAGTTGTTGTTGTAGATAGTTGTGCCTATCTCATGGACATCCGTTGCTTCAAGCTGATATATCTCCATTGAAGCTATATCATTATAGATCGTGTAGTTGTTGATTATATATCTGCAAAGCTTTGAGAAGTCTTTTGCAGTCGTGTAGTTCTGCACCGAGTAGTTGCCGTGAGCAGATGAGAATTTTGTGTTCTCCATACCGAGCTCTGTGGCTTTTTCATTCATCATAGAGGTAAAGTCGAAGAGGCTGCCTGCAAGATTCATAGCAACTATATTTGCAGCCTCGCAGGAGGAGCAGAGTATCATGGAAGCCAGAAGATCGTAATAGCTCACGCTTTCGTAGGGCCTTATATCAGCTGTGGGAGCTCCTGTTTCGTAAAGCTCGTCGTAAGCGTCGTTCTCGCCGATGACGTAATTGTTTTTCAGCTTCTTTTCGTTGCCCTGGAATTTATCCAGCACCAGCGCACAGGTCATCATCTGGTTGAGATAACCGGGAGAGAGCTTCTGGTCGCTGTTTATATCTACGAGGGGTTCGCCGGTCGAAGCGTTTACCATATATATCGATTGTGAGTAAAAGCTTATCGGAACAGGCTCGCCGTCTGCATCTTTTCCGTTGGTAGGCGTGAATGTAAGCGCTGAGGCCTGCACTCCGCCAAAAAGGCTGAACATCAGGATGACCGCAGTTATAACGCTCAGCATTTTTGTTTTTCGCATTTATGATCGTGACCTTTCAGTTTTTAATTCTGTATATTATAGTGTTTCGTTTTCCTTTTCCCGTCTTTTCAACCAAGCCCAGATATGCAAGAAGATTGAGAGCCGTCTGTGCTATGCTTCGGGGAATAGCTGCTGATTTTGCAAGGTCGGCAGAGGTGAACTCTTCATTTAGCCCTTCGGGAAGGAACATCCTGTAATCCTCGGGCTTTTCGAGCCATATCTCTTCAAGAAGATCAGCAGGGAAGCAGTCGAGCTTTGAAGCGCCCTTGTTTCTCCTTGAAACTTCAGGAGTGCGTATATCCTCTGTTTCGAGCATACAAATACAAACGTCGAGTCTCGGGTTGTCGAGAGTGTATTTTATCCTGTAAAGCTCGGGGATTATATCGTAGATACAGCCTTTTTTCGGAGACTTGCGCCTTGAGAGAGTCTCGCCGGTCAGGGGATCTATACGTGTGATATGTCTCACCTTTGAGATAGGATAAACTACTGTTACTCTGCTGTATTCAAGGAACTGTTCCAGTTTGTTCAGAAGCCTTGAAAACTGCCTTGTCTGTATCTCGATGATACCGTTTTCGGAGACTATATCGGCAACAAAACCGCCGACGGGTATCTCGTGCCTGGAAGCGTCGGGCTCAAAGTATCTTTTAAGTACAGCGTGTACAGATTTCTCGCTGAGTGTGCCGATGCTGCTGCGTGAACGTTCCTCGTCTGCAACAGCCTTGCAGGCTTCTTCAAATCGTTGCTTGTCCATTACGCCTCCGTGCCGCATTTACAATTATACCACAAGTGACTTTGTTAGTCAATACAGACATAAGCCGCCCATGACACGATACATAAATAATTATACTGCTTTTTGAGATGATTGTCAAATCAATTTTCGCAAAAAACAACGGCATTGCCGCCGGTATTTCCGGGCAGCAGTGCCGTTATACTCAATTACTTTTTCTTGTAAAGCCTGTCAAAGCGTTTGAGGCGTTCTTCTTCCTCTTTCTTTTCGCGTCTGTTTGCACGTCTTATAGCGTGCATTTCAAAGGTGTTCAGCATCCTGTCATAGATCATCAGTCTTGCACGGATATGGCTTTTCTGGAGGCTGTCGCGGTATTTCATCACTTCGCTGAGTTCGTCGAGCTTCTTTTCTTCAAACACTTCGCCGTTTTTAACAAGATAGACCGTAAATCTCTCGTTGCTCATACCGCTCTCCTTTCCGGTAAACTATTTCAAGCTGCTGTTCTTATCCGCGATCAGGTCAGGCTGTCAACTGTGAGCTTTTTAACGTAATCGCTCTCAACGATTTCCATATCGTTAGCTTTTTCCTTCATCAGGGCGTTGATCCTGGGCTTATCGTATTCGCTGATAAGTGTAGCGATGTTTTCTTTAACGTAATCCATATCAATGGGAAGTCTCTTGATTATGAACCAGCCGAAGGACTCGGATTCTACGAGATCGCTTATCTCATTTTCCTTGAGCTCGAGGCTCGTTGTCTTGAATTCCTCAACATAAGTCGAATTCTTGTTTACAAAATAGCCTTCTGTGCTGACTTCCATTCCTGCATCCCAGCCGTATTCGGTGATGAGCTTGTCGAAGTCCTTTCCGTCCTTTGCTTTCTTAAGAACGTCGTCGGCGACTTTCTTTGCTTCTTCCTTTGCCTTTTCCTTCTCCTCGTCGGAAAGCTCTGCATAAGCATTTTTCTTTGCCGTGTTCTTTTCAGAGAGGGTCATGCTTTCGTAGTTGGCCTTGTCATCCTCGTTTGTGATCTCTACCTGGCAGTAGTAGGGGATAAGAATGTGTCTTACACGGGAGTATTCGTCTTTGTTTTCAACGACTTTTAAGAAGTCTTCCTCGCTGGTAACGAGCTTGCCGTTCTCGCCGAAGAGCTCGGTATCCACCTTATCGTAGAGCTTTGCATTGTAAAGCATCGTCATATAAACATCTTTGGTAAGATAATTCTGAGCGATAGCTTTCTCAAAAGCTTCCTCGGACTCATAGGTGGCGATGATCTCCTTCAGGCCGTCTTCCATTTCGGCTTTTTCTTCATCGGTGACTTCGATGCCGTATTCTGTTGCAAAGGCGTGAGAAACATAGTCGTTCCTGAACTGGCTGATGATAGCTGCCTTAAAGGTGTCGAAGAGCTCGGTATCCTCGGCAAGGTTTTCCAATGTGATGCCGTAGTAGTCGTTGAAGAGCCTGAGAACATAGTAGTAATAGTATCTGTAAACTTCAAAATCGATATCTACGCCGTCAATGGTGAGCATCGTGATGTCCGTAGTATCTATCTTCTCTCCGTCGATAGTCAGCGATGCTTCGGCTACCTCAGCTTCTGCTGCCGAAGAATCTTCTGTATCGGTCGCCGATTCAACGACCGTTGCCTCCGAAGAAGCAGTGGATGCTGTTGATGAATCGCTGCTGCTGCACGAGGTCATTGCAGATGCGGCAAAAATAACAGAGAACAGTACAGCGGTGATTTTCTTTATCATTTTAATTTCCTCTTTCTTTGCGATATGATAACGGATATTGCCATAGAACATTATAAGGCTTCATTGTGAGTGTTGTGTGATAGTTTTTGAAATTTTTTTGTTATATCAGTCCAGAGCTGCAAGCAATTCAGCAGTCTTGTTTGTCTTTTCCCACGCAACATCAAGGTCTTCGCGTCCGATATGACCGTAGGCTGCAAGCTGCTTGTACTGGGGCTTGCGGAGATCGAGAGCTTTGATTATTGCGGAAGGACGAAGGTCAAAGACTTTCTCGACAGCTGCCGAGAGCTTGTCGTCGCTTGTTTTTCCTGTGCCGAAGGTGTCAACAAGAATTGAAACTGGATGAGCAACACCGATAGCATAAGCAAGCTCGACCTCGCACTTATCCGCAAGGCCTGCTGCAACGACGTTCTTGGCTATCCATCTTGCTGCATAGCTTGCGGAACGATCGACCTTTGTGGGGTCCTTGCCGGAGAAAGCACCGCCGCCGTGTCTTGCATATCCGCCGTAGGTGTCAACGATTATCTTTCTGCCTGTCTGTCCGCTGTCGCCCTGAGGTCCTCCCACAACAAAGCGTCCTGTGGGGTTGATGAAATACTTTGTGTTCTCGTCGAGAAGCTCGGCAGGGATAACTGCCTTGGCAACATTTTCGATAAGGTCTTTTCTTATCTGCTTGAGAGACACCTTTTCGTCGTGCTGAGAGGAAATAACGATAGTGTCTATCCTTACGGGCTTACCGTCGTCGTATTCAACAGTTACCTGAGTCTTGCCGTCGGGACGGAGATAGGGGAGCGTACCGTTCTTTCTTACTTCCGTCAGCTTTTTCGAGAGCTTGTGAGCAAGAGAGATAGGCAGGGGCATGAGCTCGGGAGTTTCGTTGCAGGCAAAGCCGAACATTATACCCTGATCTCCGGCGCCTGTATCGAAAGCGTTTTCCTCTCTGCCTTCAAGGGCGTTGTCAACACCCATTGCAATATCGGGAGACTGCTTGTCGATAGAAGTCATAACAGCACAGGTGTGACCGTCAAAGCCGTATTTTGCGCGGTCGTAGCCGATACCGATAACAGTATCCCTGACGATCTGCGGGATATCAACGTTAGCCTTTGTGCTTATCTCGCCGATGCACATTACAAGGCCTGTTGTGGTGACTGTCTCGCAGGCAACTCTCGACATGGGATCCTGCTCGAGCATAGCGTCAAGAACAGCATCAGAGATCTGATCGCATATTTTATCGGGATGTCCTTCGGTCACCGATTCTGATGTAAAAAGCATTTTTGACATTTTTTATCCTCCTGTTTCATTTCATACTTTCCTTATAAAAGCCTACTGAATGACTGCCGCTTTTTTGCAAAACAAAAAGGCGTTCCATTCCGAAACGCCGAAAATCACAAAATTTTCCTCATCTCTCGGAATAATACCGCAGGAATTGGCACCTTGATCTTCATCAGGTTGCCGGGCTTCACAGGACCTGTTCCTCAGCCGCTCTTGATAAGGTATTTAATTTAACATAAGTATTATACTATATATAGAGAGATATGTCAATAGATGTCATAATTTTTTAATAGTGTTCTTTTTTGAGGCTTTTGGTGAAGTTGACATATATGCGGGTTTATGATATAATCCTATAAAAGGCAGCACTGATCTATTTTAGCCTTTTATATATTTTTATTGCCAATTAGTCGAGATTTTTTAGGGGGCTGATGATCTTGGGATTTCATTTTATTCAATTTATCATTACTCCTGATGAACTTGGATCATTTCTTGATCCGTACAGTATTTTTCTTGGAAACACAAGAGTGCCGCTTGATTATGTCTGTACTTCTAACGAAGAATTTGTTGCAGTGTATTCAAAACTATATGGGAAACTGTGTTCGGGTGAAATGATAGACCCTAAAGAAGATTATCATTTACTGCCCCAGTACAATTTGACAACAGATATCACATCATTAAAATGGAAACAATTTCAGAATAATAATACATGGTATAAGTCTTTTGACGGATCAATAAGAGGATATGCTCCTTGTTTTTCTCCTTTTGCATTTTCAGCATACGAGGATAAGGGGAAAATAATTCTAAACACCAAAAGCTCTTATCATGTTACATACTGTGCTGAAATAATGGGTTATCAATTATATTATCCAAAGTTCGGTCCCGTCGAAAAAGATTTTTATAACATGAGAAGTGAGAAGGAATGGCTATCATACAGCGACTATAAAGGCTTTAAAGATAATGTATTAAAAAACACTGTTGCTTTAGAATTTCGGTTGAATTCTTTAGTTAAGAAAACAGGGATAAGAATAAGCAAAAAAGCAATTCGCGATCTCCCGGATTTTTACTGCATTAAAAGCAGAGGAATAGATATACTGATTTAGAATACATGAAGTTCATTTTTGATCTGAGATTTTTGAAATAAAGGAATAATGCTATGATGAATATGATCGAAGAAGCTATAATCTATGCGACTGTCCTGCATCAGGGGAAGGTAAGAAAATTCAACGGCATACCGTTTATCCTTCATCCCATGGAGGTGGCACAGATACTCTCCACTATGACCGACGACCAGGAGATAATCACCGCCGGCATACTGCACGATGTCGTTGAAGATACCGACGGTACTCTCGATGAGATCGAAAAGCGTTTCGGCAAGCGCGTTGCATATCTTGTGTCTTCCGAATCCGAAAAAGAATACCCCGACGAGGACAGAGAGGCAACATGGCAGAGGCGCAAGGAAGGTTCTTTGAAGGTCTTGATGAACAGCACGGATATCGGCGTTAAAATGCTCTGGCTTGCGGACAAGCTCGCAAATATCCGCTCTATAGCCAGGACTTACACCGAGAGGGGAGAGATACTCTGGCAGAAGCTGCACCAAAGCGACCCCGAGATGCACCGCTGGTATTACCGCACAGTCGCCGAGTCTGTGGAGCTTTCCCTTAACAAGACAGGTGCTTTCAAGGAGTTTATAAAGCATATCAATTTCATCTGGCCGGGAACTTTCGATTCGGAGAAAGCCAAGTACAGAAGATACAGAGAAGTCTCTATCGACGGCTGCAATCTGCTGGGACGGGGAGCTAAGGGCGATGTTTACCGCTATGATGACGAGCTGGTCATCAAAGTCTTCAACCAGAACAACACCTACAGCGATGTTGAACGGGAGATAGATTTAAGCCGCAGGGCTTTCATCCTCGGAATGCCTTCTGCAATTTCTTTCGGTATCGTGTCTGTCGGCGACAGATACGGGGCAATGTTCGAGCTTGTGGATTCCGATACGATCTCGCGCTGTATAGCAAGGTCTCCGGGTCAGGTGGATACATACGCCAAGATCATGGCCGATCTCAGCAAGACTATCCACGAAATTGAGATAACCGAAGATGACGGTTTTCCCGATGCTAAGGAGAGGATAAAAGGCTATATCGATCAAGGGCTTGCCTATGAAAATGAAGCTCTTGCAAAGAGATGTACAGAGCTTGTCGATGAGCTGCCTGCCTCCTGCAATCTTCTGCACGGTGATTTCCACACCTGTAATGTTTTCCTGCAAAACGGCGAGCCTTTGCTCATAGATATGGACAGGGTATCCTACGGGCATACGATGATAGAGCTGAGCGACCTCTATTATTTTTACGAGATACTCGGCGAGGATGATCCGTCAGTCATCGAGAGTTTTATGGGCTTTTCATATCAGACCTCAAAGCAGTTTATCGAAACCTTCCTGAGGATATATCTTCAGACCGATGACGAGGCAAAGCTAAATGAGGTCAAAGAAAAAGCATCTATCATCGGCTATGCAAGGCTGATTCGCAAGATACGCTGGCAGAGTATTTCTCGTGAGAAGGACAGAGAGATCATCGACCGCTGCATAAAGAATCTTGAGGAGCTTACCCGGAAGTACGACACTTTGGCATATTAAGAATATCGAACAAATCAAACAGGACTAAAAAGGCTGCAGCAGAACAATGCTGCGGCCTTTTTCTTGCAAAAGGGAAGGGAAGTGCAGGAGCACTTCCCCGGATGTCATATAGTTTTTTGCTGTTATTTTTATTTAGTCATCGTAGCAAATGAGTTCATCATAAAACCAGTAGGGGTCTTCGAGATACTGTTCAAGCGAGAAGGTGGAGATAACGCTGAAGTCCTTCATGCTTACGGAAACGATGCTTCTGCTGCCCATGAGGTAAAGAACATCGTCGATGTAGATGATCCTGCAGAAGTCTTCTGTCCTGTTTGCGTAATAGGTATCCGAATCGGTCTTTGTTACATAGCTGCCGAGCTTGGTGAAGCCTGTTGCATCGTCGTAGCTGTAGAACATAACTCCGCTCTCGCTCATGTATTTATACTGAGTATCGTAGTAATCATACTCGGAGTCATAAACAACGTCATATGCTTCTTCGCGGTAATGACTGAACGGGAAGGCGATTATATTCTTCTTAGCGTCTATGAGAAGTGCCTTTTCGTCGTAGGTCGCTGCGCTGTAGTAGTTCTCGTATACGTAGCCTATCTGATCGTAGTCCTCCCAATCTCTGTAAGGAGCACTCATCTCGACCTTTGCCATCTCTGTAACGTTGTTGGGATCGAGAGTGTTGTACATCGAGAGCTTGATACCTGTGGTAACGCCGTTTTCTTCGTCTGCTGTCGAGCCGAAGCCTATCATTCTGCCGTCGGTATATGCTCTCATGTGAGTGGAGAAGCCGGGCATCTTGAGCTCGCTGAGGATCGTGGGATTGTAAGGATCGGAAACATCTATCGCATAGAGAGGATCGGTCTGGATAAAGGTAACTACATAAGCGATGTTGTCGCGGTAGGTTACGCTCTTTATATCTTCGCCTGTTCCGTATGCCTGGGATTTGCCGAGGACGTTCATGCTGCCGTCGAAGGTGTAGAGGTAGTTGTACTTCTGGCCGTTTGTCTGATCTACAGTGTGAACTGCTGCACAGAAAGTATCTCCGCAGTTGCCGAGCCAGAAGCGGTCGGCGATGGAGCCGTCAACATAAGCATTTCCTGCTGTTGTGATGTTGCCGTCGCTGATATTTAAACTCATTATCTGGGACTG
>CAMVOF010000036.1:0-15844 GCA_947169055.1 uncultured Clostridia bacterium | reverse complement strand
TTTACCCTTACCTCGAAATAAGAGTTAAGTAATAAAAGAACTTACAAACGACCGAACAAACTACCCGATAAACACAATTTTGAAAGGAGATAAGATCATGAACTTCACAACAGGACCTCTCGGCACAGGACCGCTTACAAGCTGTGACCCCATACTCAATTCGCTTGCCGTATCCTTCCCTTGGTAATAAATATGTAATAATTGAGGCAACGCCGCACGATCACTGTGCGGCGTTGCCTGTCTTGAAAAACAGCCGGAGTTATGATATACTATTGTTTGAGGCGGGCTGAACTGCCGGGCGTATGATCTTTATTACTGCGAGGTGACGTTATGGATACATCTTTTCTTTCCCCGGAGAGAGGCGAGGCTACCGACAGGGTCTTTGAGGAGCTTTGCTTTTCGGTCCCGACGGAGCCGGCTTCCTTTGAGGATGCAGCTGCCGGGATAGCTCGTGCCATAGAGCTTGACGAACGTTCGGCATTTCTTGAGGGGCTTTCCGCAAGGCTCTGTGAGCTGGGCTTTGAATGCACTGTGCAGGACAGCAAAGCCATGCTTGAGGAGATAAGGCGGCGTTATAGATCTGTCCTCGGGAAGACCTGCCCCAAGACCGTCTGCAAATGGATCGAGGGCACTCCCCCCAGCGGCAAGAACCGCCGCAACAACTACGAGCTCTGCTATGCTCTCGAAATGGACTGCCGGCAGACTACAGCCTTTTTCCAGAAGTGCTTCCTCAACGTTCCCTGGGTGTGCAGGGACAGAGTTGACGCAGTTTTCCTCTACTGTATGTACCACGGGAAGCCATACTCCGATGCTTCGCGTATGCTCGATATGTCCGAAGGCTTTGTGCCGCAGGAAAACGCAGATACCGCGACCTCCCGGATATTCCAGACCATTCTTGAATGTCAGGACGACGGCAGGTTCCTGGACTATCTTTCAAAGCACTGTTACGGCGAGGCTCAGCAGTTCTCGACTGCAAGGGAGCTTATCCTCCGGGAGCTGGAAACGGCAAAAGAATATATCATTAGGACCGAATTCGATAAAGTCCTGTCGCCGGAGCGCATGAACAGCCTTGTCATCACCGAGCTGCTGGGCTACCGGTATCAGGCGGTGGACAAAAAAGCAGAGAAGCACAAGCTGCCGAAACGCTTTACCGAGTCGCTGCCGAACGATGTGACTTTAGGGCAGATAATAAGCGGAGAAAAAGTCTCCTACGAAACTCTCCGCAAAACACTTATGCTGCTGCATTTCTTCAATTTCTACAGCGATGCAGTGAACGACGCCGATACCGTCACCGGCAACCTGCTGGACTTCTACGATGAGCTTTACGGCGAACTTTTCCGCTGCGGCTTTGTGCCTGTTTACGAGCGGCATCCCTTTGACTGCCTGCTGCTTTACTGCGCCAACACCCTTGACCCCATAGCCGCTTTCTATACGATCAACGAGAGGAATTGACTTTAATATCTCCCGGCACTTACTGTGATACAATTACCTTGAAAGGAGGGAGAGCCATGCACAGACCCGGCGACATCATCATTTCCGGCAAGAGAGAATATACCATCAGGGAGCTTATCGGCAGAGGAGCAAATACTGCTGCCTATCTTGCTGTCTGCAAACAGGGAGAGCTTGTGAGCAAGTGCATCTTAAAAGAGTATGCACCGCGGGAGGGAGAGCTCACAGAGGAAGGCAAAGCACGGTTCCTTGCCTCCGGAAAGATACAGAACGATATAAGGCAGCTGAACTCCCTCTGCAACAGAACACCCCCGGTATCCCATATCTTTGAAGCCAACGGCATCGCCTACATAGACGTCGTCTGCTTCGGCGGAAGGACCCTTGATAAGCTCGCCCTCACACTTCCCCAGTACGCAAAGATATGCCAAAGCATTGCCCTCGCCGCAGGGTACTATCACAAGGCAGGCTTTCTCTGCCTTGACCTAAAGCCCTCCAACATTTTCATAATGCAGGACTCACCCGACGAGACCGTGACCCAGCTTGCGGAGTTCATCGACTTCGACAGCGTCAGACGCATCGAGGATCTTCAGGCAGGCGGCGCTTTTTCCTACACAAGGGAATGGTCGGCACCCGAGCAGCTTGCGCACTACCCTTCCCGAAGCATAACAGCTGCCGCCGACATCTACACCTTAGGAGAAATAGTATTCTTCCTGCTGTTTTGCAGGCACTCCGAAGACAGCGAGCGGCGGGGCTTTTCAAAATACCCCTTTGACGAAGTCCGAAAAGACTTTAAACGATACACGGACCGCCCGGATATCAGAGCGCTGTTCACAAGGCTTTTCCGGGGGACTCTCCGCTCGTCAGCCGCCAACCGCTTCAAGTCCGCAGATGAGGTCGTGAAGATCCTTGACAGTATAATCCGGGAGCTGGACCGCAGAGACTATATCATCCCGAAAATGCCGAGCCTTACCCCGAATTTCGTCGGCAGAGAAAGGGAGCTCAAAGCCGTTGAAAAAGCTCTTGCAGAGAACCGCGTGCTGTTTGTCACAGGGGTGGGAGGTATCGGGAAAAGCACACTTGCCAAGGCATATATCCGCCGCACAAGGGAGAACTGCGAAACTTTGATATATCTTGAATTTGACGGCGATATCCTGCACACTTTCTGCGACGATATGCAGCTGCAGCTGAGCACCGTCAGCCGCCTCGGTACAGAGAGCCTTGAGGAATATTTCAGCCGCAAGCTGAAAGCCCTGCGAAGCATCTGCGGAGAGAAAAAAGTGCTGCTCGTCATCGACAATTTCAGCGGACGCATCACCAAAGAAATGTCCGTGCTTTTCGACTGCGGCTACGACACGATAGTAATTACCCGGAACAGACCGCCTCTCAACAGCTTTGCGCTTTTAGAACTTGGCCCCATAGAGGACAGGCAGGAGCTTTTCCGGCTCATAGTCCTCAACCTCGGCAGGCAGCCAAGCAAGGATGAGCGCACAGCCTTTGAGGAGATCATCTCTCTTGTGCAGGGGCACACCCTCGTTCTTGAACTCATAGCAAGACAGATAGCTGCCGGACGGCTCGATGTCCGCACAGCGCTGTCCCTTATCCGGGAGCATGGGCTGTCTCATTTCTCCAACGAAAAGATCGGCAGCTACAAGGACGGCGAGGAGGTCTATGATACCCTTGCGGCTCTTATCTCGGCGCTGTTCGACGCAGGCAAAATGACTCCCGACGAGCTGAAAACAATGAAGATACTGGCTCTGCTGGATGTGCGCGGTCTTGAGGCGGAGCTTGTCAAACGCTTGCTGAAGCTCGATGAGTCGATCATCAAAGACCTCGGACAGCAGGGCTGGCTCTGTGACGGAGAGAAGATAAGGCTGCACCCGGTCATCGCAGAGGCGATGCGAGGCCACGAATGGAGCGAAGCTTCCGAAGACAATGTAATGGAATACCACAAGCAGGTCTGCGATATCTATACCGGGATGGCAAACGCGGAGCATATCAGAGAGGTCGTCAGAGAGGCTGACCGCTTCTCCGACGAACATCCCTCCGACTTCAATTTCGCCCTTTACTACGACATTCTCGGCACCTGCTATGACACCATGCTCGACGGCGCATATATTCCCTGCAGCGAGGAAGAGGAAGAGCTTCTTGCAAAGCTTGTCGGCTCTGTGGAGCTGGCGATAGAGTGCATGGAGAATTCAGACGACCCTCGCCGGGACAAATACCTGATACAGTATTATCTCTCCTTGGCAAGCATTCTTATCCGCAGCACTTCCGACGGCTTCGACGAGGCGGCAGAGTATCTGGACAAGGCGCAGGCGCTCCTCGGAAATGAGCCTTCCCCTGAGCACTGCTATTTCCTGATGACACAGGCGTGGTATCACACCCTTGCCGAGCCCGACCCGGACAAAGTCAGATCCCTTACGGCAAAAGCCTGCCAGCTTGCAAAGACACAGTTCCCCACAGAGCTGGAGAGGATAGACATCATCCATATCCCGACGGCTAACTGCCTTTATTATCTCGGCGAGCTGAAAGCCGCGGCAGAGGAGCTGGAAAAAGCCGCTGCACTTTGCCGCAGTCACCCCGACGCCCTGCCCTACACAGACAAGCTGGCGGAGCTTCTCCGCTGCGAGCTCGATGTTTATTCGGAGCTTGGCGACACACAAAAATGCCGTGCTCTCCTTGCAGAGCTTGACGGCATCAACGAAAAATACAAAGATCGGGGAATATTCAGAGAAGTCTCTCCCGACATACGAAAAAAGATCGAGAATGCAGGTCCTTAACGGGCCTGCTTTTTTTCACGGAATTTGTTTTTATATCCTCCGGAGAGCATCTGCTATACTTTAAGTAATAAAGTAAAATAACAAGAACGGAGGTATAAATATGAAAAAGCTTATCATTATCGTTTTGGCAGGGATGATGCTCCTGTGCGGCTGCAGCTCGGATGACAGCTCGGACAAGGAGAAGGCTTCAAGCAAGGCTTCGGCATCGGAGGAAGGCTTGGTCTTTCAGGACGCTGAGTCCTTTGAAGCCGCACTCAACCGCGGAGAAGACCTTGCGGGAGCCACTGTAACCTTCACGGTGATCGAAGTCCACCCGGATTCCTACTACGGCTACGATCTCTGGGCAGGTGAGCATCTGAACTTCATATTCACCGAAGATCAGAACGTTCAGGCAGGAGACAGCGTGACGGTAAAGGTAGTGACCGTGGATAACTCGGCAGGAGGCTCGTGGATAATCAACGACCCGAACAGCCAGGGCCACAACATTTCAGATACCGATTTCAGCAAGAGCGTGACCCTGGACAGCATATCTTTCATGGTGGATGAAAATTCGACGGAACAGCCTATAACAAACGGCACAATGTATATGTCAGGCTCCTTTGCGGTATCTGCCACCAAGCTCGACGACACCTTTGACATCACAGAAGCAGGAGACGATCAGCTTGAGATCGACGGAGTGCCTGCCGTACACAGCAGCTACGAGGACGACGGCTGCTTCTACGATTTCCTGTTTATCGAAGTCTCGGGGACTATGTATTCCTTCAGCTGCACAAGCGCAGGATCAGCCGAGACCAACAAAGAGATGTTTGACAAGTTCATCAGGACTATCAGCATCGACAGCGCTGCCGCAGCTCCCACAAGCTCATTTGAAAAATTCACCCTTAGCGGTACGGGAAGCAAAGTCATCAATAGTATCACCCTGCCGCCTGTGATCTGCGTCGTCCACGCGGAACACAGCGGAAGAAGTAATTTTATCGCTCATTATTACAGCGAGTCCGGCAGAAGGACCCTGCTCGCCAACGAGATAGGCGCTGTAAACAGCTATCAGGTCTTCGACGCCCAAAAGAACAACAGCGCTGAGGGCGGTATGCTTGAGGTGGATGCCGACGGAAGCTGGAGCATTACCTTCATACCCCTGTCGGAATACGTCAGCGGTGATGAAAAGACCTCTTTCTCCGGCAGCGGAGATTCAGTTGTGGGATGCTTCACCGCAAACGGACTGACGGTCTGCAAGGGCACTCACTCCGGCAGCAGCAATTTCATCGTCAGGGTATATGAGTATTCCGAAACAGGCGGTCACCTTACGTCGGCCTTCAACGAGATAGGCTGCTACAGCGGCGAGACCGTTCTCAGAACAGAAGCCGGAAAGAAGTATTTCTTCGATGTCACTGCCGACGGAAGCTGGACGCTGAATATAGGGAGCTGAGAAAGTGCTTCTTTACGAATGAAATATGGATCATAACGCAAGCTGCCGTCCTGCCGAAAGACAAGACGGCAGCTTTGTTTACCCAAAAAATCCGACTATTCTCACCGCAGATACTGCCTTTATGTTGACATTCACCTTATTTGATGTTATAATAAAATAAGATCAAAACAACTATAAGAAGGAGGCGGCAAGATGGGGATAACCGGTTTCTTACAGGATCATTGGTCTCTGCTGGTATTGCTTATGGGCATGGGGATCGTGCTGCGTCTGGACATACATCTGGAACGGACGATGATCCGCAGGATCGCCGTAGCCAATGTCCTGATGTTCCTGTATTCTGTAGCCTGCTATGCGGAATCCTATTTCGCCAGCCAGACAAAACTCTCCATCATGAGGCCTATCTTAAGCGCCTGTGATTATACCCTCATCACCTTCATCCTCGTGACCGTCATCCTCATCATGTACCCGGATCAGAAGATATATCTGTTCATCCCGGCTGTGCTGAACATGATACTGTGCTTTGTTTCCATACCAACGGGCATCGTTTTCAGATTCTCGGAGGATAATCATTTCGGCCGGGGACCTTTAGGCTATCTCACATATTTCATCGGCGGTCTGTATCTGCTTTATCTCATATACAATCTTTTTAGAAACAACAAAGTGCTGAGAGAGGATTTCGGCATTATCTTTTTCATGTCGCTGACCTCGGTGGGGTGTCTGGTATTTCCCCTGTTTGAGAGCGATTCGACTTCCCACTGGTTCAATATGACCATCGCGGTGAATGTTACCCTCTACTATGTCTTTCTGCTGCAGCAGTTCACAAAGCGCGATCCCCTTACGAAGCTGCTCAACCGCCAGAGCTACTACTCCGACGCGGAAAGGTATTCCGATCATATCACGGCACTGGTGGCAATGGATATGGACGGATTAAAGGAGATCAACGACCAAAACGGCCATGAAGCAGGAGATACAGCCCTCAAGACCCTTGCGGACTGCTTCGCAAAGGCTGCGGCTTCCGGCCAGCGTTTGTACAGGATCGGCGGAGACGAATATCTGATCCTCTGCATCGACGCTAAGGAGAAAGATGTGATCTCGCTGACGGAAAGGATACGCGGGGAAACAGCCAAAACTCCCTATTCCTGTTCCGTGGGCTATGCCATGAAGACAGACGGCTGTTCCATTGATAAGCTTTACCAGCTTGCCGACGCAATGCTTTATGAGGACAAGAAGCAGTTCTACGAAAGAACGGGCAAGAGCAGACGGAAAAACGATCTGTGACCTGCTGTTCCAGGCAGCGGCACGAAACTGTGATCTGAATAATAACACTCCCCTTTTGCCGGACATTTCGGATGTCTGGTAAAAAGGGGATTTTTTTGCAAAAAAATAAGCCTGACAAAAGATAAATTTCCGCTCCGAAGCCGCATCAGACGCAATATTTCAAGCAGTATTATTTGGCTTTTTAAACATTTACCAATATACAAATGATTTGAATTTGTTAAAAGTCTAAACAGCATACATATCCTATTGTTAACTATAACGTTTTCGACTTTTAATTGATAAAATGAGTCAACATTTAATTTAGTAAATCTGCGGAAACAAATAGGCGATTTTTGTGCACACATACGAAAATGCACTGTACAAGTTGATTATTCTCTACAAATGTGCTATAATATACTTGAAAATAGATAAGTGTTTCTAATGGGAAAGGGAACTATAGAGTAAGGAAAAGGGTTGATAGTATGAAAAACAAAAACAATAATAAAAAAGGTTTTACATTAATTGAATTGATCGTTGTTATCACCATTATCGGCATTCTGGCAGCAGTTCTTGTTCCGGCAATACTTTACTACGTTAAGAAAGCTCGTGTTACAGCTGCGATCGCAGATACAAAGGTAATCAAATCATCGGTTGAAACTGCTCTGGTCGAGCACCTGATGCTTGAAACTCAGAGCACTACCGGCGCCTTCAACAAAGTGCTTTATCTTGAGCAGGACAAAAAGAAAAAAGACCTTGACAAAGAACACGAGATCGTCGGAGCGTTCACGAACAGAAGCTGGTACAAGTATAAGAGCGGCAGTCTTTCAAATGCCGAGAGCGCATCTCAGAAAGTTGACAAGGTCATCGCGGCGGCTCTTGACCATGAGTTTACCGAAAAATGGGACAAGGGCAAGGATGTAAACCCCATGGGCTACAATACATCCTCCAAGAACTGTGCAAAGTATCTGAAGGACTGCAATACCAATTTCGGGCTGGTCGTTGTATATAACAGATCCGGAAGCGTTCGTATGATCCAGCTTTACAGAAAGGGCATACTTGTCACATACATCAACGGCGACTATGTTGTTAACATGAGCAGCGATGCACACTTTGTCGGCACCGGTACATGGGACACGATCTATTCGGACAGCGGCGAAAGCGCTCCCGAAGAATTCTGCAAAATAAACCTGTCCAACAAGCAGATAGGCGATAACGGAAATCTGGGCGGCTGGTATTAAGCTGCGGTCTCTGAATTTCCCGTTATGACTCGATAAATCTGATAAGCCCCGTAGATATCTTTACGGGGCTGTTGGAGCTGTATAAAAGGTCTTTGCAATAATAAGCGCAGCGGCGGTAAAGAAGAAAATGCTTCTTTATCGCCGCTGCGCTTTTATATTGTTTTGCTGATCACGCTTTTTTCTTTGATGCAGCAAAGGCAGCCGGGTTTTCGACTGCCTTTGCAGATTGTTCTTTTCTATCTTTTTGGCTTGAAGCAAACATCTTCGCGTTATTTCAGCCAGAATTTGGCTTTTTGATATGCCAGCTATCTATGCAGGAAGCTGTCTTTTTGGGGGCTTAAGGTAGTGTTGCAGGCTTTAGTGCAGAAAAAAAGTCATATTGCTTTAGCGATTTCAACTGCGATTTTTCCTATGGTATAATAAGATTCCTTGTCATTTGTTTCTTTAGATTCTCTGAAAACATCAACAAGTTTTTTAATAATTTCTTCTTGTTCATCGTTCAAACCTTTTAGCGAAACCCTCTTTTCAATATCATTTCCTAGAAGCTCGTCCATCGAAATGTTAAAAAGCACAGCATAGGCGCGAAGTATGTCTATGGAAGGAGACGCTATATTGCTTTCATATTTACTTATAGATGCTTCGGAAATATCAAGCAGTTCTCCCAAACGTTTTTGGGTCCATTTTTTCTTTTTACGAAGTTCTCTCAGCTTTAATCCAAGGTCAAACATATTTCATCATCTCAACTTTCTTTTTAAGAAAATTATACCATGTTCTACTTGACAATATTTCTGATACGTGGTATAGTAATAGAAAGATTGGAAATAATATCGACTCAAAGTTAACAACTATTCTTGAAAGGAGAGGATAAAATGACCACAAATCAAGCAAGTGCTATTTTTGGAATAGACCCAAAGGAGGTGAGAAAACGGATTAAAGATAACATGGTAAACTATACTCGTGAAAGAAGAATATATATTATTCCTGACAATACTAAGATACTTCCTTCAAAACAACAGATACAGGCGTTTTTATTTCAGATTATTAAGTATAAGAACAATCCCAATATAGTTATATCAAGAAACTTGTGTCCCAACGAGGAGACATTAAAAGCGGTGGTCGAATACCTTTATAACAATGGATATATAGGTGATTATTCCTTTGAGTCTGATATCGTTAAACTATTTGACGGTATAATGCTGACCGATAAGGCTTTCGATTTCGTTTTTACCGCAAAAAGTATAACAAAGATTAATGTACCCATTGAACTCAATATGCCAATAACTCTCAATATAAATCTTAATCTTATTAGAATAGGAGGATAAATCTATGAAAAAATACTTATCTTTGATCTTGGCTTTTATTATTCCGCTAAGTGTTAGTGCCTGTGGAAGTAAAAACACTTCAAACAATACCAGCACAACAAAGAAAGCAGAAACAACTGCATCTACCTCTACAGAAGCGACAGAAGTCACTACAACAGAACAAGCTGTAACTACTGAACAAGCTACGGCACCTGAAGAGCCAGTAAATGATTTGATATATGAATCTAATTTATTCAGAGTGTACTACTGGGGTGCTGAATGCGTAAGTAATGGGGACTTGTGGATACATTTAAAATTTGAAAGTCTTACTGATAAAGGTGTGTCAGTTGAAATAAAGGATAGCTATAAAGGAAATGCTTTTCATATAGATGGGATGAGTGTAGGCATAATTGATGATAAAGTAGCTACTGTTTCCGCAAATGAAACAAAAGCAACATTCTTCGTGGTTGATCATTATAGTTTAAAAAACTCAAGACTATCAGCTGATTCAGCAAAAGAAGCATCGTTTGCATTAGAATTTGTTCACTATTATGCTACAACGGTGCTTAATCAAGAAAAAATAGATAGTACACCAGAACTTAAAATCGATTTAACTAAAAGATATGAATAGTGAAAAACAGTCTCACTCTCACCCCTTCAACACATACCATAACAAGCAAAAAGACCAATACGACACGAAGCCGTATTGGTCTTTCTGTATCCTGTGCTTGGTCTCACCTCAAAGTGAACATGAGGTCGAAGCCGGTGGTGGCGAATATCTCGCGGACGGAATCCGTCGCGTAGTTTATGATGAGGGAATTCTTCTGGGGCAGGGACTTCACCATTATCATCAGCACTCTGAGCCCTGCGGAGGAAATGTATTCCAGGTCCTTTGCGCTGATGATTATGCGCTTGATAGGCTCGTTTGCCGAGGCCTTTCTGAAAAGGTCGAGGAGAGTCGCGGAGGTGACGGTGTCGAGCCTGCCTTTGAGCTTGATGTAGAGCGTGGACTTTACCCGCTTTATCTCGGCGGAGAAATCGTTCTTCGAGTCGGCAAAGCGCTCTTCGCCGGTGTCTCTTGCGGTCATCACCCAGAAGCAGATGTTCTTATACACGTTGTATGCTGCGGCTCTCTTGTCCTCGGGCAGGCTTTGCAGCTGGGACTCGCCGCCGATGTAGCTGTAGAGCGGAACGAGATCCGCATCGAAGCCCATGCCGGCAACTGCGTTTTCGATATCGCCGCGCGAGCCTTTGCAGACCGAGTTGTCTCCGAATTTAACGTCCGAGACATTGCCCTCGGAGAGCTGGACAAATTCCTTCGGGTCGGCGATCATCCCCGAGACCGTCGCCGAGGTTATGCGCCTGTTCCATTTTTCCAGCTCCGGGTCGGTGGTGACGAAGACTCCGCCGTGTTCTGCCAGCAGCCTGCGAACATTCCCGAAAACCACCTTTATCTCGTCCTCGGAAAGATAGGGCAGCAGACCCTCGGCAGAAACGAACAGCTCGCCTTCTATGCCTTCGAGAGCCTTTGCAAGAGCCGAGTAGTCGGTGATGTCAGCCGCAGCAAGGGTAACAAGCTCGGAGTTCCCGCCGATGCACTCCGATACAGCCGGGCTCAGCTTTTCGATGACCTGAGGCAGATCTATGCCCACATATCTCAGGCCCTCTCTTGCAAAGCCGACGGCACGGGGAACAAAGCCGCAGCCGAGATCGACGAAGCAGCCTGTTTTTTCGCTTTTGAAATAGGCGTTCGTAGCCTTGTATCTTGCTTCAAGAGCCGACCAGAGCCCCTCGCTCATCCTGCCGAACATAGCCTGGCGCTGAGGCGAGACTTTCTCCAGCCCGGGAGGTTCGGTGATCGTGCAGCCCAGGAGAGAGTTGAGCTTTTTGGCATCTGGGTCTCCGGCTCGTTCAAGCACGCAGAGGCAGGTCTGAGCCGTCAGAAAAACGGGGTTGACATCTTTCATCAGTTCTGATCTTCCACTGTTCATTTTCATCCATCCTTTGCAATACTGCTCCGCAGAGCAATAAAAATTCCGCAGTAAGCCTACAAGACAATTATACCACAGTTCGGGCAAAATGAAAAGACGATATTTGCAAAAAAATCCGGTTTGTACAAACCCTACAATCGGCAGGGGCATTTGTTGTGCAAATCGAATGGCTTAGGGCGATACATTACGATCGTTATCCGCGATGACTTTGATATTGACAATCGGGAATTAAGGTACTATAATATAGAAAACAGAAATGCCCAAAGCTCTGGCAGCAGGCGAAGATCAAAACGGAGGTAAAGGAAAAATGAAAAAGCAGGAGTACAACGATATCGAGATAGAAGTTATCCGCTTCGATGCCGAGGACGTTATAGTCACAAGCGGCTGCGGAGGCACAGAGCACGACGAGCTGACGTTCCCTCAGGGAGACAACGGCTGAGAAGCTATCCACAAGACGAAGAACACCGGCATCAAAAGCGATGCCGGTGTTTTATATTGCTGTGCGAATTATGCTCTCTTTTTAGATGCCACGAATGCAGCTGCTGCAAGTGCTATGCCTGTGAAGGCGAATGCTGTGCCTGTGCCGGGGTTGCTGCCCTGGGACTGATCCTGGGGCTTGCTTGAATCATCGGGCTTTGAGCTTTCATCGGGCTTCGAGCTGTCTTCAGGAACGCTGTCGGAGCTGTCGTCCTGCGCTTCCTCAACGTCTGCTTTGACAGTTATATCGCTGAATTCCTCGAACAGCTCCAGCTCTCTGTAGATGCCGGCATGGGTGATGAATACTGAAACGGTATTCTCGAAATAGCCTCTCTCGGCGTCGGCGTCCTTAACGGTATAGATGTAAGGTATCTCAGCGATGCCGTCGATAAAGTCCTCTGTTTCCACTGTGCCGATGAGCGTTCCGTTTACATACACGTCGTATGTGAAGCCGTATTCCGGAGCTCCCGTGAGAGTTACGGTGCAAGGAACCTCGTCGCCGGGATCGTAGGGCTCGTCTGAGGGGTCGTCAATGGTGTGCTTGACGTTCATGATCTCGCTGTCGGTAAATGCCTGGATAGTGAAGTTATCGTAATCTATCATAGCCGAATCGCCGATGCCGCAGGTCTTTGATGCCTCGGTAACGTCAGCCCAGTCAAACCATTCTCCGCCGAGATAAACGAAGCTTTCGCCCTTGTTGACTACTCCTTTCACATAGGTCACTCTTTTCGGATAGAAGCCTTCGTCGCTTCCGTGCTCATTGATATAATCCTCTCTCTGTTGAGCGACTTGTCTTTCGGCACTGAGGATATTCCAGCCCTGCTTGAAGCTGACGGAATTTACACCGTCCTCGCAGGTGGCGGTCACGACGATAGAGAAGCTCTGTCCTTCGGGGATATATATCGGTTCGTCAAGGGTCACGCGGTGATATCCTGCATACTGGTAGCTTTCGGTCTTTGTTGCGGCGAGAGTGCCGTCGGTGGGGTCTGTGTAGCCGTCATCCAGCAGATAGACGTCATACTTGACAGTCTCGCCGGGAGATGCGGAGATATAGCTGGTGGCATAGAGCCTGAGATCGCAGTCGGCTGTAAATACATTCGACATAGCTGAATCGGGAAGCTCGATCATCCCAAAATCTTCGGAAGGCATCAGGTCGTGTATATAGGGGAACAAAGCAGTCGCTTTTTTCTCGGCAGCCTGTTCGTTGGTGATGAACGAGAAATCAAAGGTCTCAAGATCGTCGATGGACTGATCGAAATATGAAACATAGAAATAGCCGTCTCCGTCGTTGCCCCAGGGGATGTAGTCTTCGGCTGTGCCCCAGCTGTTCTTGACTATGAATGCTCCGTCATACTTGAGATTCCCTTTGGGATCATTGAAGTATTCCTTCGGGAAAGTATCGTCATAGCCGACGATAGTTACAGCATGATTGGAAGGGACTGTACGGTTCACGCTGTCGGGATCATCGGGATCGTACTCGGTATCATAGGTGTAATGACACCAGTATTTCGCATTGTCGATCTTATCCGTTCTCTGTCCGTTTTCGTCGATAAAGTTTATAAAGCCGTCTTCTTTGACTTGCTCTCCCGGCATTGAGGTATCTGCGCAGAATCCCATAACAACAGCTCTTCCGTTAAGCAGTTCGTTCTTGATCGCGTTGAGCCCCACTGTGCTGAAGCGGTATTCTTTGGTGTCCTCATCTGCGATGCATATCGCAGGAAGGATAGCTGAGCTTTCAAGCTCCTGTCCGACATATCTCAGAGATTCATCCACTGACCAGTCAAGGGATTGGACAGCGTCCGCGTCGATCTTGAAGAACCAGTATCTGCCTTCGCCCTTATACCAGCCCGTGTTTGCGTATCTCGAGACCTGTCCCATGGTCTCTTCTTTTTTTATAGCCTCAAGAAATTCTGCACGGGTCTCGCAGTGATATATGACCTTGGTCTCCGGGTCGATGAAATCGTCGATCTTATACTCTTCGAGCTCTGCGGGATCCCTTATCACATCGCAGAAGGTCACATCGCAGATCATCTGATCGTTCGACAGATAGGGGGCAAGGGATTCCGGTGCAGGGCCCTGAAGAGAGCTGTAGAGCGTTGTGGCCAAAACAGAAAAAGCTCCGCTGAAAATAGCTTCGTTCAGCCTCTGGATGTTGGGATCGCCGCTCTGACGTTCCTGCTCTGCAGTATAGCGGAGATAGCCTTCTCCTGCCTGTGCCGGATAGCTTCCGTCCGCAGGCTGGGGAGTGGAGGTGAACCAGGCAAGATGCCGTTCCGAGAAATCGAACTCTGCATCTGCATCCACGGTATTGAGGTCAACGCCGGCTTCATAGACCATGCTCACCTCAGCGGCTGCTGTTGCGGCAAAAGCCCAGCAGGTACCGAAAACGCCCTGGTTTTTTACGCTTGGTACGTATCTTTTGCCGTCAACATCACGCAGGTCGAATTTTTCCTGAGCAGGCTCCTCGGGTAAATAGGCCGTGTCTTGTACAGTGTAGCCGAAATTGCTCGGATAGCTGTATTCCCACAGACCTGCACCGACCTCTGCGATAGCTTCGGGATCCTCGTTGACAGCCGCTGCTGCAAAGGTACTTCCCGGGATCGTTCCGGCAATCATCATCACAGCAGACAGCACTGCGAGCAGTCTTTTTGCTTTCATATTCCATGCCTTCTTTCTAAGTTTTTTCAGACTCATTGTAATAAATTGTTAATACATACTCATTATAACATACATTATTTATAATGTCAACAGAAAAGCCCCTTTATCATAGACAAAGAACAAAGGCAGCCGGATATTTCCGACTGCCTCCGCCCATTATTTTACTTTCCTCTTCCCGGTAAGTTGAATTCTTTTTTCAGCACTGATTGACAGCGTTTGCATAGCCCGAGGGCTGTTCGCGCTTTTCATACTTTCTCCGCTGGCGTATGAATATGGTGATGAAAGCCGCCGCGTTTATGGTGAGGGCTCCCGTCCAGGCCATTATCTCGGCAAGGGCTGTGGCTCTGAAGCCGAGGCTGTTTATCAAAAAGATTATCGTCAGGGTACGGAGAAGCATCTCGGCGATGCCGGAGAGCATGGGCACGAAGGGAAAGCCCATTCCCTGAACGCCGTGGCGGAAGACGAACATGATGTCCACCGCAAAAAGCGTTGCTCCGCACAAGGGCAGGAACTGCACCGCATAGCTTATCTGCTCTTCACCGTTTAAGAGCAGCAGAGCAAGCTGCCTCGGGAAAAGCACCATAACGCTTCCCAGCAGGGCGTATGATACCACAGCTATGGTCAGGCAGACACGCAGACCGCTCTTTATCCTGTCGAAGCGCTTTGCGCCGAAGTTCTGGCTGGCGTAGGCGGACATGGTTATGCCTGCTGTAAGTGCCGGCTGCATGAAAATGTTTATGTACTTGCTGCAAGCCGAGTATGCCGAAGTGAAGGCGACTCCCAGTCCGTTTACGAAGGTCTGCACCACCATGCAGCCCGTTGCGGTTATGGAATTCATGCAGGCCATGGGAACGCCGTTTTTAAGAAGGCTGCCGAACATTTTTCTGTCGGGAGTGAAGTCCTCCCGGGAGAGAGCAAGTATCGCTATCTTCCGCAGCTTGTTAAGGCAGAAGGCTCCCGATATCAGCTGGGAGATAACAGTTGCCACCGCAGCGCCTATGACCCCGAAGCCCATGACGAAAATGAACAGAGCGTTCATCCCCACGTTCAGCACCGAGGAGATGATGATAGCGTTGAGAGGTGTCCTGCTGTCTCCGAGAGAGCGGAGTATCCCTGCGCTCATGTTGTAGAGTATGGTGGTGCAGAGTCCGCCGAATATCACATATCCGTAGGCAAGGCTGTCCCCGAGGATAGTGGGGTCGGTGTTCATGAGTTTCAGTATCCTGCCCAGGAAAACTATGCTGAACAGCGTAAGCACAGCCGTGAT
>CAMVOF010000035.1:0-15871 GCA_947169055.1 uncultured Clostridia bacterium | reverse complement strand
GTTGTCGAGGAAGATGCCCGCCTGTGTATCAAGCGCATACCATTCACCCTCGACCTTGACCACGGTGATGGTATGACCGTACCAGCCGTTGTCTGTGCAGAATGCGTAAGCACATTCGAGCCCGATACCCTGACACACATAGAATGCTTCAAGCGAATGATAAACACAGGAGCCCCAGCCGTTCTTTTCCATCCACTTGAACACCGCAACTGCCTTGCCGTAATCGGTGCCGTCGTGCCTGAGTTTCTTGCCGATGTTGATATAGTAGATCGGCGGAGTGTCTGTTTCTTCGAGGTTCTCGATCATTGTAGCAAGGCAGGTCACGTCCGGCACCTCGACATAGGTTATGCCGTTCTCAATCACTGTCGTGGTTGCTTTTGATATGATCGGCGGCTTTGGGACTGTGATCTTCGTAGTCGTAGTCACTGCAGGCTGTGCTGTTGATGTGGTCTGCTTTGTCGTTGCTTTCGGTTTCGCTGTGGTCGTAGTTCTTGTTGTCGTAGTCGCTGGGCTCTGCGTTGTCTGAATTGTCGTCGTAGTTGACCTCTGCTGTTCCGTAATCGGAGCGGCAGTCGTTGTCATCGCCGTAGTTGCCCTGACAGGCTCACACCGCGCCGACACGGGCTTGCTTTCGGTTGGCTGCGTAGTTTCCCGACTCGTTCTCTCCGTCGCTGACGTGGGCGCTGTGTGCGCTGTTCCCACAGCATTTGTTGTCGTAGTTGTCATCGCCGGGTTTTGCGTTGTTGTCCTGCGGGTCGTTGTTGCTTTGCTCTCCGCAGTGGTCACGCTCTCGGACGGCTTTCCTCTTTCCGTCATTGTAATTGCGGATGATGAAGTCGCTGTTGTTGTCACCACCTCTGCACCCGGCTCTGTCGACTGCGCACAGCCGGAAAGCAGAGCGGCAAGTATGAGTATTGCAATTGCTTTTTTCATTTGATCACCTCCATTCCAACAATACCATACCCGCCGTAGAATAGCTATCACCAATGTCGACAGATTGTTATGCCGGGATTTGTGCAAAGGGTGTACCAAAACGTTACAGCCTATGGGGAATGATCGTTACTCCATCTGCCGTCAGCAAAACTGACATCAGTCCGATTGAATCGTACCCATTGTTGTTGCCGTTTTGAAAACACCCGCACCGTTTCAAGGCAGGTGCGGTAGGTCGTATTTTACGACCCACCGGCAAGGCGTGAACGTTTTGTTCTCCCCTTGATGACGGGATGTTTCAACCCCTCACAAGGTGCAGTCCTGATTCAGGACTTCATCTGCCGTCGCGTTTCACGACACCAGACTCAGTACCGCTTCGGTATTGAGTCTACCCTGAAACAGGGTACACCGAATTCCCGATTTGGGAACTCGGTCCTTATCCAGGACTGAGCTGACCGAACGATTAGTTCTGTCAGTCAAAAGTCGGTACGAATCCTGATCGGCTTTTTCTCTGTGGGCTGCTCGATCTCAATGATGATCTCAACCTCGCCATCTTCATTTGTTTTGATTTTAATATCCTTGACCATTCTATCACCCCCTTACATCTTCATCCCGAGCTCTTCCTTCTTCTCGAACTCTTTCGCCAGCGTCTTTCTGTCCGAGCCGCGCCAAATATCATCCTCGACAGGTTCCGGCTCCGTCAGCGAAGCCAGAAGCCCAAGGCCGTCAGCAGCAAGGCCAAGCCCGCCTGCGAAGTCAAGACCACTGTCCACAACTTGACCTTGAGCCTGTGCCTGAGCTCTTCGAGCTGCTTCGTCTGCGAAGAGAATTGCTCGTTCAGTTTCCCAGCCTGTGAGACCAAGTCCTGCAGCGCTTTCCGCTGCTCTGTCAGCGCCTGCTCTGAATTGTCCTCGATCTTCCGAAGCAGATACTGAATCTCGTCCCTCGTCAGCAGCTCCGACTGCATCTCCAAGATCTCCACCTGCGTATCCGAGGTCAGCTTGGTCAAGCCTATCAGAGCCTTCCAGTTGCTGTCGAACACTAACGTCGCCCGACTGGTGTCCAAGGCTTTCTCGGCGCTCTCTTGCGAGGCTCGCTTCATATCCTCTAATCTTGAATTCACGCTCCATCAACTCCTTCCGATATTTTTCTTCGTGCAGCTTGTCATCACGCACTCTGCACCCGTTGGGACAGGTGTAGGTGATATACTTGTGGTTGTCCTGCCACTTGACATAGTACCCCTCCTGCCGCATCAGCCACATAAAATGCTTTTTACTTTTGGCTTTGCGCATTGCGTAGTCGATAGTGTTTATCAGTTCGACCTTCCAGCTCTTGCCTTTCATTCCAACGTGATACTCACGAGGAGAAACACCTTTGCTTTTCTTTTGTAAGTGAGATTTATCGAGAGTCGCTACTCCGTATTTCATACAGATTTCATCGGACAGCTCACGCATAGCTTTCAGCGTGAGCTTGTTTGACCGAAACTTGTGACCGTCCTCGCAGCTCACAGAGTTCACGATAAAATGACAGTGTATATGCGGCGCATCGGTGTGGCAGGCGATGACACATTGAAAACCCGCAAATGCTTTTTCAGCAAACTCTCTTGCGATCTCCAAAGCAAGCTCCGGCGATATATCATAGCCGCTTGGATGCGACTGAACAAAATGAAAATACTGAGTGCCGTCATTTTTATTGAACAGCTTTTTTGTATTTCGGAACTCTTGGTAAGCAGTTTCGGGAGTACAGTTTATCGCAGTCACCCATTTTTTGTTTTCAGTTTTATCGTCACGACAGATATATCTCAGCGAGCCCTTGCCGCCACCGCCGCCCTTAGTTGATATCGCAGTTACCGTTGCCATTATCTCACCTCCCGCAGCACTTCTGAAATCATTTCTGTCACAGCTTTGTACTCATCAACAAGTTTTCGCAGATCAATAACATTGACCTCTCCCTGATTCGCAAGCCGTGTCAGCTGATTCAGATTGTTGCCTATCGCTCGCTGCTGTCTGACCACATCCTGCAAGCCCTCGGCAATTATTATTTTCTTTCCGAGCGCAGTCCGCAGCACAAAATCCGACAGCTTCATTCCGTGTTCCGCTGCTCTCCGATGCATACGGTTGTACTCATCCTCGGTGCAGCGGATTGCAATGGTTTTGTTTCTCTTTCTCATTTGGTCACTCCTTTCGGTGGAGCCACGCTCCGCTCATCATATTTTTTTTCGCATTAAAAGGGGTACGGGTCTCCCGCGCGCATAGGCTTACCGCCCGGAGGCGGAACGCCATGCGCTATGCTTGCCCTCCGAAAACCCCCACCCCGTGAGGCCTCACAGCGGACTGCCTAAATTCATCACTTTTCAGCCGTATATTGATCAGCGGAAAGAAAAATGTTGTCAGCTCTTTTATTCGCCCACAGCCGCACACAAATGCGCTGTGAGGCGTTTTTGTTACTCACTCGTCCGACAACTCCACCTCACCTCCCCGAGGGCACAAATCGCCTGCCAGCCGTTTCTCCACCTCCTTCCTGTCAATGACTGCGAGGCTCATCTGTTTTGTTGTGCTGACTCTGACTGTGGTGGTGCTGCGCTTTCCATTTGAGATAATAATTTTGTCATCGACAAGCTGCTGAAGCAGACTGTTGCGTCCGACTGAAAAGCTGTCGCCGAGTTCTCTCGACAGTTTGTTGATCTCGGACAGCGCAGAGTTCATAATTAAATAGTAGTGGTCGCTGTCCTCGAAGCCGATGAAGCCTTTGCGGGAAATATCTTCATCGTTTCCGAGCGGATTGAGCGAACACCTTCCGCTGTCAAGAAGACTGTTCAGCTTGTCGCAGAACTGATAACTGATGTTTTCATTCTCAACGAGACTGCTTGTCCGGCGGATGTTTTCGATCAGTATCTCATCGAAAACAGTTTTGTAATCTGAGATATCACCTCTGCCGATCTGCTCTTTGTCACAGAGAAAGTCAAGAAGAAAATCGAAGCCTACTTTCAAAGATGCAAGCATATCCGGGATTCGATTATGAAAAACAATTCCTTTCTGCGTGAGAATATTTATCATCTCGGTGCGATAAGAAATAAAAAGTGCAGAGAGCTTTTTGACAAACTCATCTGCACTTTTCAGATATTTTTCCTTGATCCATTCCACATAGCTCCGCATTATCCCATTCAGAACACCGTCCGAGGCGAGCTGCTGATACTCTGAAAGCAGTTTCAAGTCAACGTCGCTCTCCTTCATTTCAAGAATGAAATACCGAGCCAAGCCGGACTGTGTTATCGCAGGAGCGTACTCGGAAGTCGAGAGACACATTCCCATAGGCGGCTTGCTCGGCTGCAATTCGGCACGGGTATTCAAGCGAGCCCGTCCTATCCTGTCACCGTAATATCTCGAAAGATTCTGAGCAATGTTTTTCATTTCAGCGTCGCCGTAGCGTCCGTTGGGGTGAAGATCGTCAACGCAGGTCAGCACATCTTTGGTGTGATAGATGTTTGAGAGTATGCTGTTTGCGGTGTCGTGAAACGAATTCGGCAGATTACTGGCGTTGAAATTCCCGAAGAATGAAAGAAACACAGCTGCTGTGCTTGACTTTCTCGAACCGGTTTTCCCGACAAGATCAGTGATGAATTTAGGTTCGCAGCTGCCGAGCCGCATGAAGTGTTCCAGCGGACAAACAAAGGTCACAGCCAGCAGAGGCAGCATAAGCCTCGGTGGAATAAAACCCTCGTCGAGCATTGCAGTGAGATAGATAAGGTCGTCATCAGAACACTTATGTCCAAAGTGATACGATTTCAGCTTTCCTTGAAGTTCCACTGTGAACTCACTGTCCTCCTGCGGCATCAGGAAAAACCATTCGTCGTTTACCTCCCGCCAGCCGGTCTGCGAGTAGATCGTGCGAAAGCTTATCTCAGCTTTGGTCATTGTTATTGCGTGACGAATGTGCCCAGCGGCGTTTCCCGCAGGAGAATATGAGCCGAGCGCTCCCCACTTTTCAAGCAGCCACTTCATACTTAACATATCATCGGCGGAAACTTTTACAGTAGGGAGAGTTACTCCGCTTGCGTGTTCTGCGCTGACCTCAAATACCTTTTTCCTGTCGGTTCCGTCATCGTAGGTGATTTCGGATCGCAGCACAGGCAGGTAGTCGCAGAGCTTGACCATAATAGCCTTTCCGTTTCTGATGACCTCCTCGTAGAGGCATCCGTCGAGTGTGTAATACGGCTCTTTGTAAAGAGTGTCGTCGAACTTTTTGATTTCATTTGTCATGAAAAATCATCCTTTCCAAAATATATTTTTGAATTCTCTCCGACCTTTCCCGCAAAAGTGGGAGTAGTATTCAATGAACAAACCCATGTGTATTTTTTACATATGGGGGCTCCAATGCCTGAAGTTTGATAACTGTAAAAACAAAAGTGGGAGTAGTTTTCATATAGCGAACCTATATGACATCATGTCACATAGGTATGAAAAAACCACCGTCGCAAATCACGACGGTGGTCACAATTATATATAGCGAAGAAAGAATTTACTCTGTCATCTGAACTTTTGATATCGTGCTAACAAGCACAGCCGGACAACGCAGATGCGAGGTTTGGCGGTCGCTGAAAATGCTACCAAAACAATACCGGAATGCTAACCGCAGAGGACGGTTTGCGATCGTGCTAACAAAACTATACCAGAGCAGAAAACGCTGCTGCGAGGTTTGAAGTGCGTTGTTAGCTTGTTAGCATTTTTGCGGAGGAGAGAGCGAGGAAATGAATGATAGGTCGTTTATGCTTTCTCCCATATTTGTTTTAACTGTCATTACTGTCACGTTAAGTATCTGTACGATCTATCGTACTCGTTTTAGCCTTCCGCGTCTATCTGTCCAAAAAATGATACACAATTTTGAAGGGAGATATGATATAATAAAGGTGCAAAACAATGGGAGGTGATACTATGCGCAGACGCTGGTACAAAATATATACGCTGTCGGTGAGGAAGATGCTCGGTTATGCGAAGTCCGACGCTGACAGCTTTACGCTCTCGCTTGGGCAAGCAACGGCGCAGAGCTGTATGAAAGGGATTGGCTCCGATAAGGCTGAAAATGCTTTGTTCAGGCAGATACTTTCCGTGCTGAATATCAGTCCTGACAGCGGCAACGGCAAGGCTTCGGAGGCTCTCTGTGATGTGATCTTCTACGCTGATTTCACGGGGATATTTGATAGGACATCGAACAGTTCCTACTACACTCTGCTCCGCAGAAAAGCAGAAGCTCTGTTTCGAACCGATGGCATTTTCGTTGATTTCGGTAACGGTTCACACCGCTATCTCGCCTTTGAACGCTCGCAGAGTATGAGCCGAGAGGGTTTGCTGGCCTTTATCTGCAAGGATGTGTTTGACGCTGTCAACGAGCGGATAATGCTCGGTATGAAGGTCGGGCGCTGTCAGCTCAGTAAGCTCTACGCATACAAGGGACTTATGTTTTCAGACGGTGTACGCATAGACGGTCTCGGGCTTGATTCAAACAGCGTGATCGTGGTGGATGATCCGGTTTCCACAGCCCGCGATACGGATATTATCACAGTCGAAAGCAAGGATAGCGGCGCTGTCCGCAGGTACGAGCGTGTTGAACGGAAACAGGACATTGACATCCTTGGCTTTGACGGTGAAGGTTTGGCTTCTCCATCCCTTGCGGCGGAGATCTCTGCACAGCTCGGTGAGGAACACAGCTCCTTCCAAATACGTCTGCCCTTCATAAAGGGTATGCTGCACAGCGTCGATTTTAATGGCTTTTTCAGCTGTGCGGGAGTTGAGTATCTTACGGATATATGGGGCGTTAAGCACAAAGTTTCAGAGGTCGGCATGATACTTACAAAGAGTATGGTCAAATGTCTCGGCTGGCTGAATGAGAACAGTATGTCGTGGGAGGATTACTGGAACGCCTTTGAAAAATACGGTCACGCACTGTATATCTCCCAGGTCGGCGGAGATGAAAACACCGACGATACGGTGTTCAATTATCAGTTTCTCAGCACTCTTTCCCTGACCTCGGACGAGTTCCGTCCTGCCGATCTGCCGGGGTGGGATGAGGGCGAGCCTCTTTCCGACAGTCGGGACTGGCTCACCAAGAACACGGAGAAAGCCTACTGCCGCATTTGCTATGATACGGATTTCAAGGTACGCTTTTTCACTGACAAGCATCACGATCCCGACAGCCGAGAGGCTCTGCTTGTGGAGATCCTCCGGGCAAATCAGAAATTCATTTATGAGACCGCCTATGCGAACATTCTCCGTCAGAAGGCATACAAACTGATAAAGGATTACGCCCTCGGGCGGCTGATCGTTGCAGGCGACAACCGTTTTCTGTCCGGCGACCTGCTTGAACTGATGCACCTGCTGGCGGTGCGTAACGGTGCGGACAGCAGCAGCGATTTTCTTCGTTCGGTTTCATCGGCTCTGCTCGGTAGTGACAGTTTCTATGCTCCCGGTGCTGATTACAACGGCCTTGAAGCCTGCGCCCTGCTGCGTAATCCACATATTGCAAGGAACGAAGAAGTTTGTCTGAAGCCATACCCAAACGGTGAGGACATCAGAAACACATATCTCGGACACCTGACCGATGTTGTTATGATAAGCGGTGATTCTCTCGCCGCCGCAAGGCTCGGCGGTGCTGATTTTGACGGTGATATGGTCAAGATAATAACCGATGATATTGTTGACTGTGCTGTTTGCAGGAACAGTGAAAGTGACTATCCTCTGCTGATGATACCTTCGGAGAAACCTGTGGAAAGCGATGCAAATGACTGGCAGGCTCGGTTCGAAACAGTCAAAAACACATTTTCCTCACGGGTGGGGCAAATATCAAATGCGGCTCTTGATCGGAGCGTTATCGCCTACAACGAAAACAGCAGCGATGATAAGCGTGAGCGCTGTCGCCGTGAAACTGAAACACTTGCGATACTTACCGGGCTTGAGATCGATTCCGCAAAGACCGGCGTTAAGCCTGATCTGTCGGAGTATCTCGGGAACAAGGATATATCGAGATGCCGCTTTCTGAAATACAAGGCAATGCTTGAAAAGAGGTACAGAAGGAACAGCAGGAACGGCGGCGAATTTTGGCGTGAACGTGATAAATTCTTCGATCTTCCCAAGTGGGAGAAGGTGGATTCCAATCTTGAAGGTCTGCCGAAATATGCGTATGAAATGAGCAGATATATAAGATATCTTTTCGGTGATCCGGCACCCGCAGATGAGCTGTTTAACTTTTCGCAGCAGCCTGATTGGAAAGACAGTCTTGATAAGGATATCCTTCAAAAGCTATCCGATCTGATCTCCGATTACTACAAATGTATTTCACGGATAATGTTCATTCAGCAGCCTCCGAAAAACAAGCCCCGGCTGAACGATATCTCCCGAATTCTTTCCAAGCGCGGACAGGACAGCGTTTATGATATTGACGAGCTGTATGCTGTTCTGTCGGAATTACCGGCAGAGCAAATATCGCATATAAGGAAAGAACTCCGCGAAAAGAAATGGCAGTTCACTCGCCCCGAGGAGCGTGAGGATATGCTGTCCGAATGGTTGCCGGAGTGCGGTGATTATTATGAACTTTTCAGCGATTTCAGGGAGTGCGGCTGCAAGCTGCTGTGGGACTTGGTGGCGGATATCGACGATGAAAACACACAGTCGGAAGATAAGCAGTATTTCCGCAAAAATGACAGCGAGCAGGTCAGAACGCTGATGACGGCATATATCGAAAGACCTGCGGACACATATTTTCGTGATGCTGTAAGAGACAAATGCCGGGAGCTACTTGAACAGATCGTCCCGGCTGATGATGCAGTCAAGTATTTTGAGGCTCTCGCCAAACGCGGGGAGATGTTCGAACTGGTGCTTGACAAGATACTTGAACACACAAGGAGGTGCGGTGATGCTTAACGAGATCGAAGAATTCAAGGCTTACACAGACAAGCCGGAATACAGTCACAGCGGCAAGCTTGACAAGAGCTATCTCGGGCGATTCAGCTTTGATATGCTGACCGAGCTTTACGGATTACAGCGTGTGCTTACGATCATCGCCCGGGGTTATCTGTTCCGCAGCGGCGACCCCTACGACAACATCGAATACGCCCGCTGCGCCCTCTGTGCGTGGAGCAGTCTGCCTAGAAAGAACCCCGATCATGAGGGCGACGAATGGAAGTTCAGGATCAATTTCGGAGAGTACAGCGGCGAGTTCCCGGAGCTTGTTACCGCCGACGGAAAGGGCTGGTTTTACAGCCATGTCCAAGGCATCATCGGCTATATCGACAAGCAATGGAAGGAGATCTCGCGTCCTGCCAGATCAAACAAATATTTACTGGAAAAGGACTTCAGAAAGAAATGGTACAGCAAAGTAAAGCAGCTTCAGATGCCGATCTTCTCTGATGATACGGAGAATGCCTGGGTCATGACCTTTGACGAGATAATATCCGATGCTTTGGCGGCGGGAGAGCTCCGGGACAAGAGCTTTTCCTTCTCCGCCGATCAGAAGGAGCGCATCGCTTCCGCTCTGCCGAAGGAGATCCCGTACTCCGCCGCCGAGACCCTGCTCGCCTACTGCATTGCCAACAAGCTCGAGGACAGCGACTGGACGCCGATCCCTGTGACTAACTTTGACGCATATTTCGGCAGCACGATGTTCAGCAAGAAATGGTTCTACCGTATGCCGGAGAGCTTGTTTGTGAGGGATAAGGTGAGCTGCGGGGTTTGCAGGGGGAGGGCAGTTATATGAGGACAGCGCACCGGGTGCTACGCTTGTTTTTTGCACGGAAATTACTTATTATTTATCAAAGCATTGATTTAGTAAAGAATATATGTTATAATATCATTAAGCTACACGCAACGGAGACCGTTTAATCTAACTCCTCTCCGTGAGTGATGAATTGAAAAGAAAGGAAATATGACTTATGGATAATTTTGATTCTCTTAGAACAGCGTTGAATAAAATAAATATTCCTGAATTCCCAGATGTCTATATCCCCACACAACATATGTGGGCAGATGAACAGTTTGATATCCTTAAGCGTTATATTCAAGAATTTGAGCAATCATTGGATGCCGAACACGAGGTCGGCATTATGATGACAAACTTCGGTCAGTCTGTTGTTATGCAGGTTACGCAAATAACATACGAAAACCCTGTACTTATGATTTTCAAAGGATATGTTAACGATCGTGAAGCGACATTGATTCAGCATATCAATCAATTAAACTTTATGCTTACAAGTTTAAAGATAGAGCCGCATCATACAAAGAAGAAAATCGGATTTGTAGCGAATCAGGAAGAATAGAAAATGCCAAGAAAAAATGAAATGCAAAAACCACAAAAATGTCGGAGTTGCGACAAAGTATCTAACTGTGAGATTCTAAGATTAATGCCATTTGATGCCAGCGGAATCTTACTTGATTGCAAAGCATTTTACATCGTATTTTGTGATCTGGAAGAACGGTGCCGCGTTCCATTTGGTGACCAAGAGGCAATGGATCATGATAATGCGAACTATCTTGCAGGAAAGAAACCGTTTCTTCAATCTGCTTTAGTAACAAACGGTATCCTTGCGGCAGAACTTGCCTTAAAGGCTCTAACGTTGAAAGAAACTGGAACTTTTGACTGTATCCATGAAATAGATAAGCTATATTATCATCTTCCAGACATTCATAGGGCAGCATTGACTCCTATGATAATGGAAAAAGCTCACCAGAATGAAGTGACATTAAAAACAAATCTTGAAACAATCAGCAATTTCTTTGTTAATTGGAGATATTTCTTTCAGTATAATGCAATCGGGTACAGGGATTAGTTACAGCTGATACTAAGTTTATTGTATCCGAGGAAACTGACCACAACATCTCTATTCTTTTAGATGAGTCAGCCGCTGATGAATGGCTTGAAGCATTGGAAGGCATGACACACATTACAGACTTTTTCGTACTCACCAAAAACACAAAACTATTCAAGGAATTAAAAGCGGCTATTTCAGAATTACTTGGAAAGATCATTATTGAAGAACCGTTACGCATTCCTATGTCAGAAGGATTCAAAGCTAATGCAGCTTTCTTCAAGCTCGGCTTTCTTGATAAGACTCGTGTTGCTCTCGGTGTACAGTTTAAGGAATTGCTGCCTGTTCTTTGGATGAAAGCAAACGCTGTAGGTGCTTGTCCGACACTTGAAAACGATTCTTTACCTAATATGTTGATTCTTCCACAAAACCATTTTGCTGTTTTGCTCGAAGAGTCTTCGTTCAAGTTGTTCTCAGAAGAATTGGCGAATCACCCGGAAATTGACACTGTATTTATCGTAACGGATTCGGTCAATGCTTACCGTGAAATGATTCGCAGTATGGACGGTAAAGAAACATATCAGCTTTACCGTGACTATCTCGACAATTTCCGCATTAACACAGGGAGGTAACTATGAAAGCAGAATTATTTCCGTTTCAGCAAAAAGCACTGCGTGATCTCCGTGTAAAAACAGCGGAGGCTCTTGGCAGCTATAATAGAACGCACGCTCCGCAGGTTGTATCTTTTACTGCGCCGACCGGAGCAGGTAAAACTATCATTATGGCATCCCTTATCGAGGATATATTCTTCGGTGATGAGTCTCACGCTGACCAGCCGGAGGCAATCTTCCTGTGGCTGTCTGACTCCCCGCAGCTCAATGAGCAGTCCAAGCTAAAAATCGACGGCAAGGCAGATCGCATTCGCTTGAATCAAGCTGTAACCATTACAGAAGATTCATTCGATCAGGAGTATTTTGACGACGGACATATCTATTTCCTGAATACACAAAAGCTCTCCAAGACTTCTAATCTCACCAAATCTGGCGATCGCAATTATACGATCTGGGAAACGCTTGCAAATACAGCAAAGGACAAGTCCGACCGCTTCTACGTCATCATAGACGAAGCCCACAGAGGTATGCATGGAAAGGAAGCCGGAAGAGCCACAACAATCATGCAGAAGTTCATCAAGGGCAGTGATGCAGAACACCTGCCGCCAATGCCTGTTGTCATTGGTATGTCTGCAACTTCTGAGCGTTTTAACAAGCTCGTTGAAGGAACTGCATCCACAATACATAAGTCTATTGTTACTGCTGATGAAGTCCGTGCATCAGGTCTGCTTAAAGACAGAATCATTATCGTTTACCCGGAGGAGAATGCGCATAATAAGGATATGGCAATATTGCAGGCAGCTGCGGACGATTGGAAAAACAAGTGGGATCACTGGTTCCAGTACTGTCAGGAGCAGCATTATGCCCATGTATATCCGATTTTAGTTGTTCAGGTGCTAAACGGTACCGGTTCAAAAATCTCCGACACCGATCTTGATGACTGCTTGCAGAAAATCGAGCGCAGAACCGGTTTCCGTTTTGAGGAAGGTCAGGTCGTTCATACGTTCGGACAGACTGCTTCCGCTATCACTATAAATGGACTTTCTGTTCGATATGAAGAACCATCTCGTATTGCCGATGACAGAAATATTCGTATTGTATTCTTCAAGGAGAATCTGTCAACAGGCTGGGACTGTCCACGTGCAGAGACAATGATGTCGTTCCGTCATGCAAATGATGCAACATATATCGCACAGCTTCTCGGACGTATGGTTCGTACTCCGATGCAAAGTCATATCTTAGTAGATGACGTTCTGAATGATGTACACCTTTATTTGCCTTACTTCGATGCTTCAACTGTTAAGAGTGTTGTAACCGAATTACAGAGTGCAGAAGGCGGAGAAATCCCGACCGATGTTTATGGAGAAGCTTTCACTCAGCCACAGTATGTAACTTATACAGTAAAAAAAGCAGCTAAGAAGAAAAAAGAAGAAACACAAATTCCTGGGCAGATTTCCATGATTCCTTTTGATGGATCTTTACAAGATACTCCTGCCTCCGGTTTTCCAGAGACATCAACAAGTACTCAGATTTCAGAGCAACAGTCTCCTGATATCCCTGCTGCTCTGAGTGTAAATGACAATAAAAAGCCAAATGCGGATAATCCTGTTCCACCATCTATGAACGAGCCTACTGAAACAAAAATGCAACCTGTTCAACAGAACACTTTCACCGAAACAGAGACTATATATGAATCAGAAAATGATGTTGAGGATTTGTTTGATCGCGAGGAAATTATGAGATTCATAAATGATTCCGGTCTTCTGACATATAATATTCGCAGCCTTAAGATAAACAACTACCTCGTTTCACTTCTTAAAATGGTACATCTACTTAGTCAGTGTGATTTGTATCCTACAGCAGTTAAAGATGTTGTAACTGATATTGTTGAAAAAATCCGTGCCTATATTGAAGATTTGAAAGCAAATAGAAAGTATGATGATCTTACTACTCAGGTAAAACAGTTTAAGCTCGCTACGCAGATATTCGATGTATTCGGCGAATCTGTGGATAATTACTTCGTACATGACATCTTTACGACTACTGATACTGACATAGATCGTCAATTCCGACTTGCAGATGTTCAGCTCGGTAATGAGGGCATCGGCAATGAGTATGGACGTCTTTATTACGATGAAGCAGATCCTTCAGCGTTTCAGATTGATGTTATTCTTTTTGCTGCGGATTCGGATTGCATTACAAAGTTACACGAGTATGCAAGGAAGAAATTCCATTCGTTGAATGATCAATACCGTATTTACATTGCTAAAATGAAAGACGACCAGCTCAGAAAAAAATTTGATTCAATTGTTTCCGATGGTGATACTGTCAGCAAACATAGCTTCCGCCTGCCTGAGACAGTGCAATTCCCAAATGAAGTTGGTGGAACAGAGTATAAAACACATTTATTTGTTGATCCCAATATTGGGACCGCAAAGATGAAGATGAATTCATGGGAAACTGGTGTTATAGCAGAAGAAGAAAAACGAGCAGATTTCGTTTGCTGGATTCGTAATCCGGCAAGAGCGTCCTGGGCTTTGTGCCTTCCTTATGAAATCGATAATGAGAAGAAGCCTACATATCCGGACTTCATTGTTATCCGAAAAGATCCAATCCTTGGTTATATTATTGACATTCTAGAACCGCATCGTTCAAACGAAAAGGATAATATCGGTAAAGCAAAAGGCTTTGCCGCTTATGCAAAAGAGAATCCGGGCATAGGTAGAATTCAGTTAATTCGTCTTGAGAAGGACATCACAGGAAATCCACGTTTTAAGCGACTTGATATGACCATGAGTGAAGTTTGTGAAGCAGTGTTAAGTGCTATCAATAACGATGAGCTTGACCATCTTTTTGATGAACACGGGTTTTTTGATTGAAATGTTATAGGGAATGTAGAATATGGTATACAATCATTATATTAAGTGCCAAGTATGTGGTAGCATTACAAGAATCCGGTTGCAGGTAGGGCATCTGAAAGAACATCCTATCGTTGTAACTTGTGGTAAATGTAAAACTTCATTACTTGGAAAAGCATATTATAATCAAAATAATCGTGGATTTAAATTGGATTTTGAGAATGCAGACAGCATAGATAATCATATTATGAATACAGGTGATTATTTTGCTGAATGTTCAGGAGAGTTTCCTGTTAGTAAACAGGGAGAGGACAACGACTCTAACCTCATTACAATATCCCCATTTATTAGTCAAATGATGAAAATGGGCGATAACATCGAAAATATTGAGACGTATTGGCGGGCTATTGCAAAACTAAACAACACCTCAGAAAAATGGACGTATTATAAGAGGATTCTTAGCCTTTTTGAAAATAATAGTCCATATCTTGAACAGGAACTCAAAAAAGAATTTGATGGACCGAAGTTTCCGAGCAAAACAGAGCCGGAGAAATTACATACTGTTCATATGATAGAGATAATTGGCTTTTGCAGTTCCTTAAAACCAGAGATATTGAGTGACCTTAGCTTTTCAGATGATATTCTACGATTAAATCCTGTACAAATGAAAGCGTTGAACGATTTTCTAAATTCTCATGATGGCTATCATCTACAACAAATCCAATCACAGATTTATAAGACGCTTGATGAGTTCGTGGATACTTACCCTGCGCTAATCCCAGCTATCAGCCTGCAACATAGTGGTGAGGACTCCTTTGATTTTGAGAGTAAAGGTACCACGACAAGTACATTTGAAACAGTAAAGCAATTCTACTTGGATGTATATGAAACTCTGGGTAATCTTATGGTTATTCCTGTTGCCTTCAACAACATTCATTACAGAAACGATATTAACATATCTGACACGATTGATTCTAAAGCATGGACTTTGGAGGAATTTATAAAGAGAACCAAAGCTGATAGATATCATTTCTGTACAGATACAGAAAAATATACAGCTTTTCTAAAAATAAAATATAATGCAAAATTACGAAATGCGATAGGTCATAACGATGTGGAATATGATCCTGTTTCGCAGCTTATTACTTATTATCCCAATCCCCAAAACAGGTCGATAAAAGGAACAGAGTATTTGCTACAGTTTGAACTGGAAGCACTTCATATGTTTCAGGCTATTTTAGGCATTTCGGAATATTTATATCGATTAAGAGAACTTCAATTCATGCAAGAAGGAGATACAGTCTTTATTCAAGGTATGGCAAAAAAGATTGGTTTATATGATTTATGTCCTTGTGGAAGTGGTGAGAAGTTTAAGTTTTGTCATTATAAAAAGAAATAGATTATTACAAGAACAACAAACTTGTTTATGTATTGCTTGATGTAATAATTATGCGCATTTTACTATTGACATATTATAACTTATGCGTTATAATATAGATAGAGAGGGGCGTGATAGCTTGCACGAGATTATTTTCTATGAAGATGCCGCCGGGAACAAGCCCGTTCTTGAATTTATACAAGAGTTGCGGAGCAAAAATGGCAAAGATGCGAGAATCCGGCTGAATATGCTCATGTACGGTAAGGAAGCAAGCAACCGAAAACAAGAGATAGACCGCCAG
>CAMVOF010000034.1:0-15986 GCA_947169055.1 uncultured Clostridia bacterium | reverse complement strand
ATTGGAGCCGAAGCCCCAACGGTATATTTCTGTTGCACTTGCTCGGAGGTCACCCTCGGCTGACGTTATCAGCTATCCTGCTCTGCGGTGCCCGGACTTTCCTCATGAACTAAAAGCGTTCACGTTACCGTACAGCCCGCTGAAAAAGCGCTTTCCCAAACAAAGACTAAAGCTACAGCCGCTCATCATATCTGACGGATAACAGCTGTGAAATGCCGTTTACGGAATATCCTCATATTTGATTTTATTATATCATAACTGTGCTTCTTTGTCAATCCGATAGCCTCCGGCATAGGATAAAACAGCGGCCCCGCAGGCCGAAAATGACAGGAGGTATATGATGGAAAATATAAACAGCGATCTGCTTGGCGTCCTCATCGGCAAAGACGACAGCAGCGATAATCAGCAGGGGATATCATCCTTCCCCGACGAAACACCCATAGCCATGGCTTATGTGCCGTTCCAGCAGTGGGAAAAGCCCTACGACCCCGAAACAGCCCTCTGCCGTGGAACATTGTTTTCGGCACTCGATAAGCCCTTCATCGGAGAGGAGGCTGTGAAGCATGGATAACGATAAGAAAAAGCTTCTCTGCCGTGTCCGCACAGAATGCTTCGCCATGAACGAAGCAGGCCTGTATCTCGACAGCCACCCTACCTGCAGAGAAGCCCTGGCCTATTTTGAGAAACATAAGAAAGAACACGACGATGCAGTCAGAGAATACGAGGATAAATACGGACCCCTCACCCTTTCTTCCGCAGGAGGAGAAAAGCGCTGGACCTGGGTCACGGAACCGTTCCCGTGGGAAGGAGAGGATGACTGATGTGGCAGTATGAAAAGAAATTGCAGTATCCCGTAAAGATAAAGACCCCGAACCCCGCCCTTGCGAAAGTCATAATTTCCCAGCTCGGCGGTCCGGACGGAGAATTGGGAGCTTCCGTCCGCTATCTCTCCCAGCGATATACAGCCCCTGCAAGAGAGATACAGGCGATCCTCAGCGACATCGGCACAGAGGAGCTTGCCCATATGGAGATGATCTCTGCTATTCTCTACCAGCTCACCAAGAACCTTACGATAAAGGAGATACGCGAAGGCGGCTTCGAGACCTATTTCGTCGATCATACAACAGGCATCTATCCCCAGGCAGCATCGGGAGTTCCTTTCTCCGCATCGACACTGCAATCAAAAGGCGACGCCGTCACCGACCTGGTCGAAGACCTTGCCGCCGAACAGAAAGCCCGTACCACCTACGACAACCTGCTCCGCCTTGTGGATGACCCCGACGTGCGGGATCCCCTGAAATTCCTCCGCGAACGGGAGATCGTCCACTTCCAGCGCTTCGGCGAAGGCCTGCGTATAGTCCAGGATATGCTGGACGCTAAGAACTTCTACGCCTTCAACCCCTCCTTCGATAAGTAAGTCCCGAAAAGAGAGAGCCCGGCTCTGAGCTCTCTCTTTATTCTTTACAGTTCGGTAAAAAGTTTCCTCTCCCCGTTGACTTTTTTTATAAAGTATGATATACTTATATGGATAATAAACTGGGTCAGAATGTCGTCTTGTCCCGGTTGTTGTTAATAATATTAGGGAGGAAATAATATGAACAAAAGATTAGTTGCCGGCGTGTGTGCAGCGCTTATGTTCTCCTCGGCACTTCCGATGCCGGAGATAGCTAAGTATCTACCATTGCCGTCAACGTCGGTCATTGTTGCAGATGCCGCGAGCAGCAGCTATTCTGCGACCTACGGAGGAAACAGCTACGGCCAGCTCACGAGCTCTGCGACCGTAGCCAAGGACAATGATACGGGTGATATTACTTTTACCACGACTATCAGCTATTATGATCTTGTTCACAGGTATGATTTTTCTGCTTCTGACAGTACTCTCAGAATCACTGACGAAATGGTATTGCCTATACTTGAAGAAGCATATGCAAAGGTCAAAGAGAAAAATAAAAATTGCCCGGCTGTTGATTATAGTTCCGCTGAAATAGTTTTTGCCGGTGATTTTGCACTTTCGGGTTTCCCGAACCTTTCTCATGTGATCTTTGCTGACAGCTATATCGATACCCTGTCGGGCAATTTCCAGGGTCATACAAATCTCCAGACTGTTGATTTCGGCAATAACATTACGAAAGTCGGAGCTAACACATTCAACGGCTGTACAAGTTTCGTCGGAGGCACATCAAACAATACGCTTCAGATGAAGAATGTTAAAAGCATCGACCAGAATGCTTTTAACGGCTGTAAGCTCGTTGAATATATCAATTTCAGCAGCAGTACTGTCGATATCGGCAAAGCCGCATTCCAAAACTGCAGCGCTCTGAAATCTCTTTCTTTCCCCGCTTCCCTGAAAACTATCGAAGATAATGCGTTCAATGGCTGTGCTCAGCTCACGACAGCCACCTTTGCCAACAATACCGCACTCGACAGGATCGGTTCTACCGCATTCACAAAATGCTCCCTCCTTAAGACTGTCAACTTCGGTACCGGCACGACTGTATCGACTTTAGGCAAGCAGGTCTTCTCGGAGTGTTCCGCTCTGACTACCGTCAAGGCCGACGGCGTCTCCAATACCCTTCCTCAGGGCATCCAGGTGGCTGCATTCGATATAGGATTATTCTCGAAATGTACTTCTCTTAAGTCCTTTATTTGGCCTGATTATCTTAAAATAATCCCTGACAGTACATTCAGCGGCTGTTCAAGTCTTTCCACCTTCAAATTCGGCGATGATACAGGCTCGAAATCAAAATGTATCAGAATAGGAGCAAGCGCTTTCAACGGTTGTACACATCTCAATTCCATCGTTTTGCCCGAGAGCGCTGTTATGATCGGTCAGTCTGCTTTCTCCGGATGCTCGATCCTCCAGAAAGTTGTAGTTTCCAATGATCTGATATGTCTTGACGGTACCCATTCATATGCTTCTTTGACTTTCACTGACAAGAATCTCGAATCGCAGCGTCAGAAAGTTGAAGCTACGAAGGACCTTGTATGGTATTTCATTGATTATTACTCTCATAAGATATTCTATACGACCGAATCGCATACATATAACGAAGATACTGCAACTGTTGATCCGTACAATGCAAATCTCGGCGGAACCTTTGCAAGCTGTCCCGTACTCAGCATCTATCCTCGTTCCGAAATGGCCAAGGCAAATTCCAATTTTGCAGACTATGCAAACAGAGTAATGCTCCCCGACAGCCTCATCAACATTCCGGCTACTTGCTTCCAGTCCTGTACAGGACTCGTCGGCGTTCAGTTCGGAAAGAATACGGTTTCTTTAGGTAACGGAGCCTTCCAGAGCTGCTCGTCTCTCCCCGAGGTGACCCTCCCCGAGGGCGTAGTTGTACTTAACGCCAACGTATTCGACGGCTGCAAAAAGCTTGCAGACGTTGTTATCGCAAGCAAGACAAATACTATCTACGCAGACGCTTTCAAGGACTGTGAGGTGCTCGCTACCTTAACTCCTAACGGCAGCGACGTTTATCCCTTCACCGTTCAGTTCCCCTCGACCTGCGGCGGTGTTCAGAAGGAAGCATTCCTCAACTGCAAGACCTTCAAGTATCTCTCGTTCCTCACCGACGATCAGAACAAGACAAACTTCGCGGTTTGCGGACAGTCTGCGTTCAAGGGCTGCACAAATCTCTGCGGCTCCAATATTGACGGCACCACCGTTGATACCATAACCCTTCCCACAGGCGTAGTCGTTATCCAGACAAGCGCTTTCGAGAACTGCACCAATATCAAGAATATGGTCCTCCTCGGCGACGTTACGACTATCGACGCATCTGCATTCTCCGGCTGCCAGAGCATGGAAAGCATCATCATGAAGTCCACAGTAAAGCAGATCGGAGCCAAGTGCTTCTATAACTGCAAGAGTCTCAAGACCCTCCCGAGGACAGACGCAGGAAAGAGCGCACTCACACAGATCACTGTCATCAACGCAAATACATTCTACGGCTGTACTTCTCTTGAAAGTGCAGATATCCCTGCAAATGTAACTACTATCGACACAAGCGCATTCCAGGGCTGTACCGCTCTCACAACAGTAAATATAGCAGCCAATTCACAGCTCAATAATATCGGAACAAACGCATTCAACGGCTGCACAGCTCTTGAAAAGTTCACCGATACAGCAAACACCAAGGGGATATCCTATTTCCCGACTTCCGTCGTAAACATCAATGCCAATGCCTTCGAGAAGACTGCTCTCAAGCACATCGTTATCAAGGCTCCGGCAAACGGTGCAACAAATGTTATCGGCGCAAGCGCATTCGCTAACAACGCAGCCCTTGAGATCGCAGACCTCAGCGGCTCCAACCTCGCAATAATCAACAACAACCTCTTTAATAAGTGTACTGCACTCAAGACAGTTTATCTGCCTTCCGCCACAGTTACATCCATCGGACAGAACGCTTTCAGCGATTGCTGGTATCTCCATACCCTCGGCGTTAAGTCCGGCACCGCCGGCGCATACGTATTCCCGGCAAGCGTTACCACCATCGGCGCCAACGCATTTTCCAATAACTATTGTATGCAGTCCGTTACCTTCCCCGCAAAAGTTACCGATATCCAGATCTCGATGTTCAACTTCAATAACCTGAAGGAAGAAGATATAGCCGCCAAGGGCTATACTCCTCTCGAGACTATCAAGGTAAATTCCGGCAACCTCTATTACTCCAGCAAGGACGGCGTCCTCTTCAATAAGGATAAGACCGTACTTTATGTATATCCTTTCAGAAAAGCAGACAAGACCTATACCGTACCTGCTTCCGTAAGAACTATCTGGGATTCCGCATTCATGACCGTAAGATTCCTTGAGAACGTTATCCTCAACGACGATATCACAGAGATCCAGCAGAAGGCATTCTACAATACCTTCGTTCTCGAGGGTATCGACTTCGGCGGCAACACAACAGTTGCTATCGGCCAGGATGCCTTCACCGCAACTGCCAGCCATAAGGGCGACGACGGCAAGCTCTATAAGATCAAGCTCTACGGCACAGTTCCTTCGACTGTATATGATTACAGCCACGTAAGCAGAAACATTTCCAAGGTAGAGTTCATAGCTCATGCTTCTGTACTCAATCTGCTGGACAAGGACGGCAACGATGCAGGTGATCTCATCCGCATCCCCAATAACCCCGATTCCTATCAGCTTGGCGCTTTCCAGACCGACGGCTCCGGCAATATCACCACTGAAAAGCTCAATTGGTCCACAAATAACGGAGCGGTTGCAACCGTTGATGATAATGGCCTTGTAAGATTCATCAATCCCGGCACAGCAACTATCACAGTTTCAAACATCAGCGGCAAGCTCAGCGATTCCGTTCAGTTCTCGATCTTCGAGATGCCTGTAGTTACTCTTGCTCAGACCGAGTTCGACTACACAGGCTCCGCTATCAAGCCCGAAGTCACCGTTACCTGCGAAGGCCTCGTACTTTCTAAGGACGTTGACTACACAGTTTCCTACACCAACAACACAAGCGCAGGCACAGCCACAGTTAAGGTAACAGGTAAGGGTAATTATCCCTTCACCAAGTCGCTCACCTTCAAGATCAAGGCTAAGCCCATCGCAGGCGCAACCATCAAGCCTCAGTACACATCCTACACCTATTCCGGAAGCGCTATCAAGCCCGTTGTTACAGTAACATCTGCAGAGGGCAAGGTGCTTACAGAAGGCACAGATTATTCGATATCCTTCTCAAACAACACCAAGGTCGGCGTTGCTACTATCACCGTAACAGGCAAGAAGGCTTACGAAGGCACCGCAACAGGTTCGTTCGTAGTTAAGCCTGCAAAGAACACAGCAACACTTTCCAACTACAACGGCGGCATCAAGGTTTCGTGGAACAAGGGTACCGCAGGAACAGTCGGCTATCAGGTAATGTATGCTAAGGATAAGGACTTCACCAAGGACAGCCACAGCACGACTGTTGCTGCTTCTTCCGGCAAGCTCTATGTAAACCTCACATCCGTTCCCAAGGCAGGCGAGACCTGGTATGTAAAGGTACGTTCCTTCTACACCAAGGACGGCAAGCTCGATTCCACACGCTACGGCAACTACAGCGCTGTCAAGTCTATCACGGTATCGAATCCCATAAAGACTGTCAGCATCCCCTATTCGAGCTACACCTACACCGGCTCCGCTATCAAGCCCACAGTTACAGTCAAGGATTCCTCCGGCGCTAAGGTAGCTGCAACGAACTACACCGTTACCTACTCCAACAACACCAAAGTAGGCACAGCAACTATCAAGGTCGTTGCAAAGGGCAAGTACTCAGGCACCCTCACCAAGACCTTCGTTATCAAGCCTGCAAAGAACAAGATAACCTACATCGCAAGCTCCACCGCAAAGAGCGTAACACTCAAGTGGAACAAGGCAACAGCAGGTGCAACAGGCTATCAGATCCAGTATGCTAAGGACAGCGCCTTCACCAAGGATGTTCACAGCACATCTATCACCAACCTCTCGACTCTCACAAAGACTATCACGTCCAACATCAAGAGCGGCGAGACCTGGTACTTTAGGGTCCGTTCTTACTACATCCCCTCCGGCTCAACAACTCGCTACGGCAACTACAGCGACACCAAGAGCATCAAGGTGAAATAAAAGATAAGATCTGAAAACAGCCGCCTCTGCCCGAAAGGGTAGAGGCGGTTTTTTCTTGACACGTGACGCAAGCTCCGCATGCTTACATAGAGCAAGAGGAAACGGCTCCCACGCGAGCCGAGCTTCATCAACTGCGCAGCGCATTTTTTTACGCCGCAAAAAAGGCAATACCGTTCAGTCCGAACAGTATTGCCTTTAATTTTTTCAAAACTCTCAGTCATTGAAGAATACAAAGAATGACCTGTACGCCATATAAACGTCGATCTTCGAGGTCACCTCAAAAGGAGCGTGCATACTCAGAACAGGAACGCCTACGTCAATAACATCCATGTCAAGATTTGCTATGAACTGTGCAACCGTTCCGCCGCCGCCGAGATCAACTTTTCCAAGCTCGCCGGTCTGCCAGATAACACCGTTCTTGTCCAAAAGCCTGCGTACTCTTCCAACGAATTCAGCAGAAGCATCAGATGTGCCGGACTTGCCCCTTGCGCCGGTGAATTTAGTAACAACAACACCGTAGTTTATCCTCGAGGAGTTGCGAAGCTCCGTAACGTCAGGGAATGTGGGGTCAACTGCCGAGTTGACGTCAGCCGAAAGACACTCTGAAGCCGAGATAACATTGTGTCCGCAAAGCCCGAAGCTGCGTGCAAGATCGTCGATGAAATATTCAAGATATGAGCTGTTGAGGCCTGTGTTGCCGTCGCTGCCTGTCTCTTCCTTGTCCGTCAGACAGGTAACACAGGTGTGCTCCGGCGTGTCGATGTCAAGGATAGCCTTCAGAGCCGTGTAAGCACAGGAGCTGTCGTCCTGACCGTAAGCACCGATCATGCTCCTGTCAAAGCCGATATCTCTCGCCTTATACTGGGGAACAGCTTCAAGCTCCGCCGAGATGAAATCATCCTCAACTATGCCGTACTTCTCGTTGAGTATCGACATTATGTTCAGCTTCACCTTGTTGGATACCTTGTCGTCCTTGAAGGGCATAGCTCCGATAAGAATATTCAGCTCCTCGCCCTTCACAAGCTCGGCAGGCGTGCGCTTCATCTGCTGCTGTGCAAGGTGGGGCAGCAGGTCCGTGATGCAGAAAACAGGGTCTCTGTCATCCTCGCCGATGTTCACCGATATCTTCTTGCCGTCACCGCGGATTATAACACCATGCAGAGAAAGTGGAACTGTGGTCCACTGATATTTCTTGATGCCGCCGTAGTAGTGGGTCTTGAAAAGCGCAAGCTCCGTGTCCTCGTAAAGGGGATTCTGCTTGAGGTCGATGCGCGGAGAGTCAATGTGTGCCGCAGCGAGCCTGATGCCTTCTTCAAGCGGCTTCTTTCCGATGACCGCAAGAATAACCGCCTTGCCCCTGTTCACAAAATAGACCTTGTCGCCGGGCTCGTATTTCTTGTCTCTCTTGAACTGCTTGAAGCCCTTCTTTTTTGCTTGCCTTACAGCCTCGATAACTGCCTCTCTCTCGGTCTTTGCAACGTCAAGATAGGTCTTGTAGCCCTCGCAGAAATCGAATGCTGCGTCGATCTCGATGTCCGAGAGCAGAAGTCCTGCGTTTTTGTGGTCACCGAGCAGAGCCTTTGCAAGCGTTTCGCCTGCTGTTTTTTTCTTTTCAGCCATGTTTGAATTCCTCCTCTAAGCTGTCTATTGCAGAATTGTCTTTGTATTTATTATACGCCGACATAACCTTGTCTATGTAATGAGCCGTAACATCCGAGGGAACGTCCGAGCTCTTTGGATTTTCCGGATCCACCGTCCCGTCCTCTATCCAGCCGTCAACAGCGTTCATCCCCGCGTGATATGCCGCAGCCGTCAGCTCGTAGCTTCCGTAGCGCTGATATAGATAGCTGAGATAATAGCTGCCGTACTGGATGTTCAGCTCCGGGTCGTACATATCGTCAAAGGTATGCTCCCTCTTGTCGTCGAGCCTGTATTTTATCCAGTTGTAGGCATCCTCCATTATCTGCATCAGCCCTCTTGCCCCCACGTCCGAAGTCGCTTTCGGGTCGAAGTGGCTCTCCGTGTTGATTATCGCAAAGGTGAACCTCGGGTCTATCCCGTATTCCGACGAGTGTTTTATAACATATTCCTCGTAATCCGTCGTCGTGAAGATCTGCGAGCCGAAGTCCTTCAGCTTCTTCTGCACCTCCGGCTTGAATATCAGGATAAGCGTCCCGATGATAGCCAGGAACAGTATAACGATGATTATTATAAGCAGCACCTTTGCGCCGTTTTTCTTTTTCTTCTTTCCGCTTTTTTTCTTTTGCGGTGATCTTTTTGCAGTCCCGGGCTTAGCCCTCGTGCTTTTGGTCTTGTTGTCTGCCATAATGCTCCTTTTTTATCTTTTCTGCTGCCGCAAGCGCCTGTACTTCCGCAAGGGCAAGAGAACCGTTGTTTTCTATAAGATAATCAGCCCGCTCTGCAAAGAATTCTTCACTCTGCTGAGACTCAGCCCGTTCTTCCGCAGCCTGCCTGTCTATCCCGTCCCGGCGGATAACTCTCTTTATCCTCGTCTCCTTGTCCGAAATGCAGGCAACGATCTCGTCGCACAGCTTGTCGGCACCGGATTCGTAAAGCGTTGGTGCATCAAGAAGTATGAACTCGCTGCCCCTTTCCTCCGCTTCATCTATCATCTTCCTGATCTCGTCGATGATGAAGGGGAATATCAGGCTGTTCAGAAGCTCCAGCTTTTCCTTGCTCGAAAAAACTATCCCCCCAAGCTTCCGCCTGTCAAGATGAAGCACCTCGTCAAAGCAAGCAGGGAAGTGCTGTGCCAGCACCTTGCAGCAGGGGCTTGCATCCTCGGTGACCTGCCTTGCAACCTTGTCGCAGTCTATAACGAAAAAGCCGCAGTCCTCAAATATCCTGCTGACCGTAGTTTTTCCGCTGCCTGTCTGTCCCGTCAGGCCGATAACCTTGCATATTTCTCTCAAAGTTCGATCACCTTAAATCCGGCTGCACGAAGCAGCCTGTTGTAAACCGCCAGGCCCACACCCTCGCAGGAGGGGCATCTCGCATATACTTTTTCCACACCCAGCTCGTCAAGGCTCCGCAGCGTGTCGAAAAGCTTCACAGCCTGTTCCTCGGCTGTAACGCCGTAGGGGACCAGCATGGCGTTGCACTCTGTTTCCTCGTCTCCGAAGTTCATAAAGCAAACGCCCTCTCCTGCTTTCCTGTCGATAAACTCCGAAAAAGCCTCTCTGCCGGCCCTGACGATAGTAACGTCAGCCTTCGGGGAATAATGCTTGTATTTCATCCCCGGAGATGCCGCAGCCTCCGTGCTTGCCACAGCTTCTGTAACGCCCTTGTCGGTTATGACTTCCGCTATCTGCGAAAGCTCCTCTCTCGAAATGAACCCCGGCCTCAGAAGCCTTATCCTGTCTCCCTCGAAGGCTATGACCGTTGATTCAACTCCTACGGCACAGCAGCCGTCGTCTATTATGCAGGGTATCCTGCCCTTCATGTCGTCAAAAACGTGCGCCGCCTTTGTGGGGGAGGGACTTCCCGAAAGATTAGCCGAAGGTGCTGCAAGAGGGAAGCCGCACTCTTTTATTAGCCTGCGAGCTGTCTTCGATGAGGGCATCCTTATCCCCACGGTGTCAAGTCCTCCGCTGGTGGTCTTGGGTATAAGCTCCGACTTCGGCATGATGAGCGTCAGCGGACCCGGCCAGAAAGCCTCGGCGCATTTCCTTGCAAGAGGCGGAATCTTCTTCACAAGGGGCTTTATCATCTCCGCATCCGCAACATGAACTATCAGCGGATTGTCCTGGGGCCTGCCTTTTGCAATAAATATCCTTTCAACAGCCGCGCTGTCAAGAGCATTCGCCGCAAGCCCGTAAACAGTCTCCGTCGGCATCCCGACGATCTCTCCGTCCCGAAGCAGCCCTGCGGCCTTTTCTATCGACTCCTGCGAGCTGTCAAGTATCTCTGTGTTGTATGTTCCCATTATTGCTGCGCTGCCAGCTTTGCCGCCTGATCTGCGGTCGCAAGCGCATTTATCACCTCGTCCAGATTTCCGTTGAGTATGCTGTCGAGCTTGTAGAGCGTCAGACCTATCCTGTGGTCGGATATCCTGCTTTCGGGAAAATTGTAGGTCCTAATCCTCTCCGAACGGTCACCCGTTCCCACCTGGGAGCTCCTTGCCTCAGCCCTTGCGCTGTCGTAGGCTTGCTGCTTCTGTTCCAGCAGCCTCGACCTCAGCACCTTCATTGCCTTGTCCTTGTTTTTATACTGCGAACGCTCGTCCTGACATTCCACCACCATGCCTGTGGGCAGGTGAGTTATCCTTATGGCAGAAGAAGTCTTGTTTATGTGCTGACCTCCTGCACCCGACGAACGGAATACGTCTATCTTCAGGTCGTCGTCCTTTATCTCAAGCTCAACGTCCTCAGCCTCGGGAAGAACAGCCACCGTCACCGTCGAGGTGTGTATCCTGCCCTGAGATTCCGTCTCAGGCACTCGCTGGACTCTGTGGACTCCGCTCTCATACTTGAACCTCGAGTAAGCTCCTGCGCCCTCGATCATAAAGGATACCTCTTTATATCCTCCAAGCTCCGTCTCGTTTGCCGAAACTATCTCTGTCCTGTATCCCTTCGCAGCCGCGTAAAGGGTGTACATACGGTAAAGAGACCCCGCAAAAAGTGCCGCTTCCTCACCGCCTGCTCCTCCGCGTATCTCAACGATAACGTTCTTCGCGTCGTTGGGATCCTTCGGCAGCAGCATGAGTGTCAGCTCCTGCTCAAGCTCCTCGGTCTGCTTCTTTGCCTCCGAAAGCTGTGCCTGCGCCATTTCTTTCAGGTCACGGTCTGTCTCTCCGCTGTCAAGAAGCTCCTGCGCCTCTTCAAGCTCGGCCTTTGCCTTCTTGTATTCCCTGTATTTCTCTACAAGGGGCGAAAGCTCGCTGTATTCTTTCATCAATGCCGTGTACTGCTTTGTGTCGTTCACCGTATCCGGCTGAGTCAGCCTTTCGCTTATCTCGTTGTATTTATCTTCGATCGCTGTAAGTTTTTCCAGCATCTGATGCTCTCCTTGCTTTTCTTCGTTTCAGCTCAGCTGTCTGCCGTCTGTTATAACGCTTTTAACGTTCCTCTCAGCTTTCAGCCGCGGTATCATGAACTCTCTTCCGCAGCCCTCGCACCTTAGCTTGAAATCCATTCCCGAGCGCAGCACGGCCATTCTTGTGCTGCCGCAGGGGTGCTGTTTTTTCATAACGAGAACATCGCCTTTCTGAATGTCCATAGCTGTCTCCTTTCAAAAACTCTTTATCAATCTATTATATCACAAACCATCCCAAAAAGCAACATCAAAACGCCTGTTTTCCGCTCAAAAGTAATCTTGTACAAAATAATGCGATATAATAAAAATTTATTGTTGACATTCAATATCCCCCTTGATATAATTTAATTGACAGAACCCGTTAAATTTCAAATTTTTTTATTTTTAATGGAGGAAAGATTATGAGAAACTTTAAAAGACTTCTTGCCGCCCTGACAGCTATCGCCGCAGTGTGCGGAACAACAGCCTGCGGAAGCAGCAGCGGAAGCTCCGACACTGAAGGCGAAGAGACCTATACCAGTGTCGAGACCGTTCCCGTTGAGGACACCAGCGCTATCGAGGAGCTTGACGATAACGTCCAGAAGGATATCATCTGGATGGGTACCTATAACCTCAACCCCGGACGCGGTGCCGACAAGAGCGTTGAGATGACCCTGTTCAACAACAAGGGCGGTACGGTAGAGTGGGTAAGAGTTGCCGACAACACCAAGTTCGACAGCCTTGCAGCTGCTATCATCTCCAACAAGGACGTTCCCGATATCTTCAAGTATGAGTGGCTGTCCTTCCCCTCACAGGTGCTCAAGGATATGTATCAGCCCGTTGACGAGCTCGTTGACTTCGAGGACGACCTCTGGAAGGACGTCAAGCCCACAGCAGACCAGTTCGTGCTCAACGGCAAGCACTATGTTGCTCCTATCAGCTATGCGGTAGGTACCCTTATCATGTACGATAACGAGGTCATCGAGAACGAGAACCTCGACGATCCCTACGAGCTCTGGCTTGAGGACGAGTGGGATTGGAACGCCTGGTACGATATGATGGAGACCTTCGTAAACAACGCTACCGGCGATCAGGTCAGATACGGTATCAACGGCTGGTTCCAGACCCAGATCGTTCAGCAGACCGGCAAGACCATGGTTACCTACGAGGACGGCATCTTCAAGAATAACCTCAACGACCCCGATATCGAAAGAGCAGAGACCCTGCTTTATAACATCGGCAAGAACGGCCTCGTTAATAACGAGTGGCTCGGCAATGCACAGAACGCCCTCCAGAACGGCGACATCCTGTTCTACTGCATGGGACCCTGGGCTCTCACAGGTGCCAACGGCCCTCAGGAAGGCGACGACTGGCGTATCGTTCCCGTGCCCGAGGATCCTAATACCGACGGCAAATACGTTACTTCCGACCTGCTGGCATATATGTGGGTCAAGGGCTCTACAGCCAAGGAAGCTGTCAAGACCTGGTACGAGTGCTGCCGCATAGCCGCTACTGACGCAGAGTATGTTGAGAACGGCAGACAGAAATTCATGAACGCAAATCCCCAGTGGACAGACGAGATGTATGACGTATATCTCAAGGCTTCCTCCACAGATTACCTCTCGGTATTCGACTACGGCTACGGTATCTCTCCCGAGATGTCCAGCGACGATGCAAATGCCGACGGCAGCAGCATAACCAGAAAGCTCTACGAGTACACCAACAAGCAGGACGAGGAAGGCGTTCAGTTCACATGGACTCAGCTCCGTGAGACTTACGGCCCGACTGTTGACGCAGAGCTCAAGACTATCAACGACGCTATCGCCGAATATACAAAATAATTGTGCAATAAAAGCATTTTAAACTTGCCATACAACTTCTGAAGCGAAAACACGGTTCCTGCATATCCGCAGAAGCCGTGTTTTTGTATATTCATCTAAATCAAAGCCGTTCTATTTGTATAAAAATATTATTGACAACTCTTTCGTTTGTTGCTATAATCAGAATATAAAACCATTGACCCTCAGATCAGAAAGGAAAGTGATCTTTATGAGAAACAGAAAGCGTCTGCTCGCAGCACTTCTTGCTTTAGGCATGACCTTCAGCTTTGCAGGCTGCGGTTCGGGGGATGATTCCGCATCTCCCGCAAACAAGGAAGAGGACGAGAGCTTCGAGCCCACAGAGAATATCGAGGTCGAGGAAGTAAGCACCGTCGATACCCTGCCCGGAGGCGAGGAAAGCGAGATCCTCTATCTCGGCGAGAACGACATCAACCCCACAAGGAGCAACCCCGAGAAAAGCACCGAGATGACCCTCTTCGAGCAGAAGGGCGGCAAGGTCAATTTCCAGTCTACAAGCAACGCCGACCGCTTCGATAACCTTGCGGCAGCTATCGCTTCAAATAAAGACATCCCCGATATTTTCAAATATGAGTGGCTGTCCTTCCCCTCGCAGGTTGTAAAGGGAATGTACCAGCCTATCGACAGCATCGTCGATTTCAACGACGACCTCTGGAAATCCGCTAAGCCCACGGCCGACCAGTTCGTCCTCGGCGGAGAGCATTTTGTGGCTCCTCTCGGAAACGTTGCTTCCTCAATGCTCATCTATAACGTTGATATAATCGAAGCCGAGAACCTTGACGACCCCTACGAGCTCTATCTCGAAGGCGAGTGGAACTGGGATGCCTGGCGTGATATAATGAGCCAGTATGTCAGCCAGGCCTCCGGCGATGACATCCGCTACGGCGTAAACGGCTTCTTCCGCAACCATGTCGTTCAGCAGACGGGCAAAAATCTCGTTTCATACGACAGCGAAAGCAACACCTTCTCCAGCAATCTCATGGATGCCGACATCGAAAAGGGCCAGGCATTCCTCTACGACCTTATGAAGAACGGCATCATCCTCAACGGCTGGTACGGCAACGCAAGAGACTGCTTCGCTGAGAACTGCCTGTTCTACGCTATGGGCGAGTGGGCATACACCGGCAAGCTCGGCCCACAGGACGGCGATAACTGGGCTATCGTTCCCATGCCCCAGTACACCTCCAACCCCCAGAAGATCACCACCTCCGATATGACCGCATATATGTGGGTCAACGGCTCCAAGAAGGCAGATGCCGTTAAAGTCTGGTTCGAGTGCAACCGCATTGCCAAGACCGATCCCCAGTACGCCCAGACCAACAAGGATAAGTTCATGGAGAACAACCCCTACTGGACTGACGAGATGTACGATGTTAAAATGGATGTGGTTTCCGACGACTATCTCATGATCTTCGACTACGCCTTCGGCGTTTCCTCCACCCTCGGCGACAGAAAGCAGTTCGACGGCAACCAGTGCCTCGTTGATTATCTCTATAACGGCTCCTCAACTCAGGACGACGACGGCAACCAGCCCACATGGAGCTCCGTCCGCGAGCAGTATTCAAACGTTGTGGAGAGCGAGCTCGAGACCCTCAACAAGAACATCGAAGAATACGAAGCCGACAGAAAATGACCTCAGAAACAAATAAAGCCTGCCGCGGAAAACTACCGCAGCAGGCTTTTTGCTTTGTCTTATTTTACAAACTTCTCGATAAAGCTCGTGTCGTTGAAATAGTTTATGCCGATAGCATTCCTGATCTCCTCGACTGTCTTGTTCGATACCTCAACAGCCTCTTCCGTGCCTTTTTTCAGTATCTCGAGCAGATAGTCCTTGTTCTTCTCGTACTGCTCTCTGCGCTCGCGGATAGGTCTCAGGAACTCCTGCATTACGTTGTTCAGCAGCTTCTTGCACTTCATATCGCCAAGCCCGCCGCGCTCGTAGTGTTCCTTCATCTCAGCCAGGTTCTTGTATTCGGGCATGAACTTCGCAAAATCCTCGTCGGTGCTGAAAGCATCAAGATAGATGAACACCGGGTTGTTCTCGGTGTGGCCGGGGTCCGAAACATTGATGTGCTCCGGGTCGGTGAACATGGACATTACCTTGGTCTTGATGTCCTTCTCACTGTCCTTGAGATAGATGCAGTTGCCTAAAGACTTGCTCATCTTTGTGTTGCCGTCAGTTCCAACAAGCCTGTTGCAGGCCGAGTTGTCGGGAAGTACAGCCTCCGGCTCGACAAGAATCTCGCAGTTGTATATCCTGTTGAAGCTTGAAACTATCTCCCTTGCCTGCTCCAGCATCGGCAGCTGATCCTCGCCCACGGGAACATACTTGGCCTTGAAAGCCGTGATGTCCGCAGCCTGGCTTATGGGGTATGTCATAAAGCCCACAGGGAGATTGCGCTCGAAATTGCGCATCTTTATCTCGTTCTTGATCGTGGGGTTGCGCTCCAGCCTCGACATGGTAACGAGATTTGAGTAGTACA
>CAMVOF010000033.1:0-15995 GCA_947169055.1 uncultured Clostridia bacterium | reverse complement strand
GCCTGAGTCTCGCGTTTTGAAAGCTTTGTCTTCTGCCTTGCGGAATACTCCACTTCTTCCTTGGTGGATATCTCTATGACGTCGCGGATATCCTTTCTTATGGTCTTGGGGGTTATGCCGTGCTTTTCGTTGAAAGCCATCTGGATATTCCGGCGGCGTTCAGTTTCGGTTATAGCTCGCTCCATTGAGCCGGTAACGGTATCTGCGTACATTATCACCATGCCGTCGGCATTACGGGCTGCACGGCCAATGGTCTGGACAAGGGAGCTCTCGGAACGCAGGAAGCCTTCTTTGTCGGCATCGAGTATAGCCACAAGAGAGACCTCCGGCAGATCGAGACCCACTCTCAAAAGATTTATTCCCACGAGAACGTCGAACTCGCCGAGGCGGAGGTCGCGGATGATCTCCATACGCTCGATGGTGTCGATGTCGTGGTGCATATATCTTACGGGAATGCCGAAATCCTTAAGGTAGCCTGTAAGGTCTTCCGCCATTTTCTTTGTCAGCGTTGTGACGAGGACTCTCTCAGAGCGCTCACGCCGCTTGTTTATCTCCGAGATAAGGTCTTCTATCTGACCCTCTGTGGGTCTTACCTCGACAATGGGGTCGAGGAGGCCTGTGGGTCTTATGACCTGCTCGACGATCTGCTGAGACCGTTCTTTCTCAAAGGGTCCCGGAGTTGCCGAGACGAAGATAGCCTGCTTAACGTGGCTGTAGAACTCGTCGAATTTCAGCGGTCTGTTATCGAGGGCTGAGGGCAGACGGAAGCCGTAGTTCACCAGAGTTTCCTTGCGAGCTCTGTCTCCGGCGTACATTCCTCTGACCTGGGGGATCGAAACGTGGGATTCATCCACAAGAAGCAGGAAATCATCGGGCATGAAGTCCAGGAGAGTAAAGGGCACAGCACCGGGAGAACGCCTTGCGAGGACACGGGAATAGTTTTCGATCCCGGAGCAGAATCCTATCTCCTCCAGCATCTCCATGTCGTAATTCGTCCGCTGTTCTATGCGCTGAGCTTCGATGAGCATATCGCGGTCCTTGAAATACTTTATGCGCTCCGCAAGCTCCTCGCGTATCTCTTCGATAGCGTCGTGCATCTTTTCCTTGCCGACGATATAGTGGCTTGCCGGGAAGATCGCGGCATGATTGAGCCTGTGGAGGTATTCTCCGCTGACGGCATTTATCTCACTGATGCGGTCGATCTCGTCGCCGAAGAACTCGACCCGGATGATCGTATCCGTGGAGCTTGCAGGGTATATCTCAACAACGTCTCCCCTGACGCGGAACTTGTTTCTGACGAAGTTTATGTCGTTGCGCTCGTAGTGGATGCCCACAAGCTCTGCAAGGAGCTTTTCCCGGGATTTCTGCATACCCTCACGGACGGAGACCACCATGCTCTTGTATTCGGCGGGGTCTCCGAGAGAATAGATACAGGACACGGAAGCAACGATGATAACGTCTCTGCGCTCTGTGATAGCTGTTGTGGCTGAATGGCGGAGCTTGTCGATCTCGTCGTTCACCGAGGAATCCTTTTCGATATACATATCCTTGCTGGGGACATAGGCCTCGGGCTGGTAGTAGTCGTAATATGAAACAAAATACTCTACCGCGTTATCGGGAAAGAATTCCCTGAACTCCGAGCAGAGCTGAGCCGCAAGTATTTTATTGTGGGCAAGGACAAGGGTCGGCCGGTTCACACGCTCGATGATGTTCGCCATGGTAAAGGTCTTGCCGGAGCCTGTTACTCCGAGGAGCACCTGCTCTCTGAGGCCGCTGTTGAGCCCTTCGACCAGCTTGTCCACAGCCTCGGGCTGATCTCCCGAGAGCTTATAATCGGAAACAAGATGAAATCTGTCCATAAATCTCCTTATATATCAGAACAATTGTTTGCTTACATATTCATTATACATCATTTGATTTTAAATGTAAAGTAGCTTTTTGTGATTTTTCACTTGAAATATTTCACAGAATATTGTAGAATAGTGGTAACGATCTTTTTAACGGAGAGAAGCCTATGAAGGAGCTTATCATAAACAAAAACGACGCAGGCCAGCGGATGGACAAATTCATCGGCAAGGCTGTTCCTTTGCTGCCCAAAAGCCTGATGTACAAATATATAAGGTCAAAGAGGATAAAGCTGAACGGCAAGCGCTGCGAGATATCCACAAGGCTCAATGAAGGAGACGCAGTTCAGCTTTACATCAATGACGAGTTCTTTGAGGCCGGCAGAGAGAAGGCTTTTCTTTCTGCTCCGGCGGCTGTGGATATCGTTTACGAGGACGAGAATCTTATCCTGCTGAACAAGAAAGCGGGTCTGGTGGTACACGAGGATGACTCCCAGACAGCCGACACTTTGATAAACCGTGTGACGAGGTATCTCTACGAAAAGGGCGAATACGACCCCGACAGGGAAAACTCCTTTGCACCGGCTCTCTGCAACAGGATAGACCGCAACACCAGCGGCATAGTCATCTGTGCCAAGACAGCAGAGGCGCTGAGAGTGCTGAACCAGAAGATCAAGGACAGAGAGCTCAAAAAGCAGTATCTCTGCGTGACCGTGGGCATCCCCGAAAAAAAGCAGGCAAGGATAGAGGCATTCATGGTGAAGAACGAGAAGGACAACACCGTGACTGTCAGCGACAGACCTTTGCCCGGGGGACGGACTATGATAACCGAATACAGGGTCATCGACGAGGACAGGGACAGGCAGACAGCGCTGCTGGAAGTCGATCTCATAACAGGACGGACTCATCAGATAAGGGCACATCTTGCCCATATAGGCTATCCCCTGCTGGGCGACGGGAAATACGGTATAAACAGGATAAACAGAGAGTATAATATAAAGACTCAGGCACTTTGCGCCTACAAGCTGAGCTTTGATTTCACCACCGATGCAGGCTCTCTCGGATATCTAAACGGCAGGAGCTTCGAGATAAAGGACGTATGGTTCAGGAGCTTGTTCGGAAGAAAATAACAGACACGTTTTTGTTAAATATAGACAAATAGTCAGACTTCGGTTTGTAAATAAAGGCAAATTTGCATACAAAAACTTGAAGAATCCGACAAAAAGTGGTATAATAGATAAAATTTATGTCCCCAAGGAGAATTTACTATGATCGGTGATCTGCATTGTCATACAACTTTATCGGACGGTTCCCTCGGCATCGAAGAGACTATTGCTCAGGCAAAGCGCATGAAGCTGGACGTCCTTGCCATAACTGACCACGACACGCTCTCGTCTTCAAGCAGAGCTCAGATACTTGCCGAAAGATACGGCATAAAGATCATCCCCGGCGTTGAGCTTTCGGCCTGGGACAAGAAGCGGGATATGAAAGTTCACATCCTCTGCTATGCTCCCCAGAAGCCGGACAGGCTGGAGGGGCTGTGCATCAAATCCTGCAACATAAGGAGCGAATGCGCCAAGGAAATGATAACGAAAGTTATGGAGCGCTATCCGATACCCCAGGATTCGGTAAAGAAATACACCAAGGGCTCCAAGAGCATTTCAAACAGCACATTATGAGAGCACTTGTGAACTACGGCTACGCCACCGAGCTTTACGGTGAGGTGAACAACCGTTTGTTTGCTTATCCCGACGGCGAATGCCTTGTAACGAGAGAGTACCCGGATGTTAATTTCGTCCTGGATCTTATACATTCCTCCAAGGGCATCGCTGTTATGGCACATCCTTATATGTTCGACAACATCGAGCTGCTGAAAGACCTGACCGAAGCCGGCAAGCTGGACGGTATCGAAGTCAGCCACCATTCGGCAAATGAGGAACAGCGCAAGTGGCTTTCGGACTTTGCGAAGGAGCATGACCTGCTCGTTACAGGCGGCTCGGATTTCCACGGGCTTTACAACGAAGTTGCTACCCACATCGGCTCGGACACCACGAACGACGAAAATCTTGAAAAGATGTTCCGTATGATACACGAGAACGAGCAGAAGGCCAAGGCAAGGCCGAAGATCTGAAATTGAAAAAAACAAAAGGAGTGGAAATATGAAAATAAAGCTTATCTCATTGCTTTCAACTGCACTGCTTCTCACAGCGTGCGGAGATTCGGACGGCAGTTCCTCAAAATCAAACAATTCATCTAAAGAATCTGCTTCAGCCAATTCAGAAGTAATATCCATTGAAGAAAATGATAATACTACAACAACTTCCGACGATTCAGTTTCTCCTGAAACTACTACAACCGACGAAACAACAACTACAGTTGAAACAACTACTACAACTGAAACAACTACTACAACTGAAACAACGACAACCACTTTTGAAGCTGTTCCTGAATTAATTGTAGATGAAGATATTTCATCAATAGAAAATGTTGATGATTTTCTTGCACAGTTGAACAACAAACTCGAAATAACAGATACTGGCGATAAAATAGGTAGCCTTATTGGGGCAAATGAAAAAGGTCTTTCTTTTAAAACTAACGGTAAAACGTTTGAGTTGTATATGTTTCCTGATGATAGTCCTGCATTGGAAAAAGCAAAAGAAGGAACATATTCGTTTATTATTGATGGATTTGAAGAATTAGGAGAAATGACTGTAAACACCGCTGTAAATGGAGATTTCGTTCTTATGTACAGCGATGAAAATGCAGATGATAATGTTGTTTCAGCATTTCTGAGCGTCAAAACTTAATGGCTTTGACAAACAAATAATAAAACTATTCCATAAGCATCTTAAGGACGGTGAGCGATATGAAGAAGATATCCTACAAGCCGAGAGGAGTATGCTCGAGGCAGATAGATATTGAAGTTGAGGGAGATACCGTTAAGAGCGTGAGATTCACAGGCGGCTGCAACGGCAACACTCAGGGAGTTTCAAGGCTCGTTGAGGGGATGAAGGTCGATGATGTTATCGAGAAGCTCGGGAACATCGACTGCAACGGACGCGGAACCTCCTGCCCCGCACAGCTTGCACAGGCTCTCAAGCTGGCCAGGAAGAACAACTAAAAGGAGCCGTTCCATATGGATAACACGCATTTTCTCAGCCTTGATATGTCTGATTCAAACCTTGAGACCGCAAGCGAGATCTGGAAGCATGTCATTGAGCTGATAGAAAAATACGGCGGAAAGATCGATATGACGCTGACTTCACATGATATGCTTAAGCTGAGTTTCATCATATCCGACGACCACATCGACGAGATATTCGGATATGTTTCGTCGTACAGCTTTATTCGGGTGTATAAATAGGATCCCGGCAAAAACAGAGACATAAAGCCGCATCGCATCCAAAGCCCTGCGGTTTTTTCTTACCTATGGGAGGTGCTTTTCGTGAACAAATATATGAAGATCGCCGTTAAGGAAGCTCAGAAAGGCATCCGCGCAGGACACGGCGGACCTTTCGGCTGTGTTATCGTCATGGACGGCGTGATCGTCGGGAAAGGGCATAACGAAGTCGTAAAGAGAAGCGATCCCACCTGCCACGGAGAGATCATGGCCATAAGAAGCGCCTGCAAAAAGCTGGAGAGCTTTGACCTTTCGGGGTGTGAGCTTTACACCACTGCTGCTCCCTGCCCCATGTGCCGCGGAGCGATAATGTGGGCGAATATCGATAAGGTCTATTACGGCTGCACTGTCTCGGACACGGACAGCATCGGGTTCAGGGACAAGGTGTTCTACGCGAAGACTGAGGACGATGCGGAAGAGCTTGACCGGGAGGAATGCCTTGAAGTTTTCCGCGAATATCAGAACATCAAAGGAAAGACAAAGTATTGATAAAGAACGCAGGCTTCAAACATCGAGCCTGCGTTTTCTATGAAGCATCGCACAGTCATTGTGTGTCTTGCGAGTGCGAGCCTCAGCGTTCGTATGGTGCCCGTCTGTGCCTCCTGCGGCCGTCAGGGCATAAAAAGAGCGCCCTGCCCGAAGGCGAGACGCTTGTATCTGTATTAAGATTTGCTTTAATAACTTGCTTAAAACTAAATGTTAATTAAAGAAAAGGAGTTTTAGTTTTAATTATAGGGGATTTTCTAACTTGCGGAGGGTATAAGAAAACCGCCCGGAGGCGGTTTTTATTCAATATCAGGAGGTACTTCTTCTAAGCTGATGTTTTGCAGCTGTTCTCCTATTGGCTTAGAATTAATAGAAAAAGTTGACAGAAACTCCTCAACTGAATCAAAATCATACTCTTGATCCAGATAACAGATGCGAACCTTTTCTTTATAATCGGGAAATTTTACGCAGACAATAGGAATCCTCTCAGACCCAAGAATAATTATCACTAATCTGGTTCTAACAACAGAAATAAAATCTTTTTTAGTCATGTCTATGAGCCTCCTTTGTTTTTACAAATATATTTTAAATATTTTTCATCTATTTCCGCATCATCGATTCTCCAATAATACGTTGGGACTCCTTGACGCATACGAGCAAAATAGCCCGAAACATCCTTATTGCCAGTCTGAGGATCAACAAACATTACTGTGCCATTTTCTTTTTCATCAACAAAAGTGTGACGTCCTCCAGTATCCCATGCACATGAGATTTGGATAAGAGCTCCGTCTTCCATGCCTTCCATACGTTTTTCGATTTTTGATTTTAGCCCATCACCTTCGGCGGTGGTAAATTTAGGCACGATTGGGCTTCCGGCTTTTGTCCATACTGCCCAACTACCATACGAAAAACACGAATCTGCAACAGGGTCCTCTCCCCACGGTAAGGCTTCAACATTATATCCCTGCTTGCGCAGAGCATATGTAGGAACGCATCGCTGACAATTATGTGTATATCCGTATTCTCCAGTTGAATAACCCGGGTTAGTTTCTTTTAAATCTTCCTCCTGAGTTTGTGGCTGAGTTTTCCTATCAAAATGATCTTGCGCATAACTTCCTGTTTCTATTTTACCTCTTTCAGCCCCGTCTGTCAACACATTTTCACCAGTTCTAACGTTCTTTTCCTTCCACTCCCTGTACGTCATATCCCCCGGTACCGTCATCAGCTCGCCGGTCTCCGGGTCTCGGGCACGCCGTTCGAGCTTCTTCATCAGCTCCGGACTCAGCTCCTCGATCGTGGTCGAGCGGCAGTTCGGGTGCATCGGTGGGTAGTTCGTGCGCCGCTTCATATATACAAAAACCGCCGGCAGATACGGTACCTGCCGGCGGAAACTGTTTATTCTGTTATTTGTTCAAAAGATCAGATCAGCGTCTCTTCTTAGCAACTACGATGCCGATGATGATGAGAAGGAGTGCGCCGCCGCCTGCACAGATACCTACGATAGCACCGGTGCTGAGGCCGTCGTCAGCCTTGCTGCTGGAATCGCTCTTGCTTGCAGAAGCCTTGGACTCTGCGGGAGCGGATTCTTCTTCCTTGCTCTCTTCCTCAACAACTTCCGAAGCTGACTCTGCAGCTTCAGAGGAAGTTTCTTCAACGGACTCGTCTGCAACAGACTCGGGCTCCTCTGCAGACTCATCGCCGCCAACGGGGAAATCAAATCCGCCGGGAACGAGGACTAACGTCATGGAAAGAGTACCGCCCTTGAAAGCGCCTTCCTCTTCCCAGCCTGCAACCTCGGGAGTAGCGGGTTTCAGAACTTCGCCGGTCTCTTCGTCAACTTCTTCGGTCGGTCTGATATGTATTCTCCAGCCGCCCTCGGGGTCTTCTGTTGCTTCTGTGATAGCGTTGATCTCGGGGAACTCGGTAACGTTGCCGTCGTTATCGGTGAACTTAGCATCATGTACTTCAACATTATAAGGGAAATTGTCCTTGGGAAGATTGAGGATCATAACGCCCATATCGCCGAGGCTTCCCTTGCCTTCCATTGTGGTGTCGGTGATTACTTCGCTGATGGTGTAGCTGATCTCGATAACGCCCTCATCGTTGATGCCTACCCACTCGCTCTGGTTCCACTTCCACTGCTGGCTCATGTAGAAGCCCATAGCACCGATGGAATAGTAAGCATCGTTGATAGCTGCATCTTCTTCTGTAGGATAAGCAACATCCTTCAGATCAGTTGCGGCGAATGCAGAGAATGTCATGGTGCAGAGCGCGATAGCTGCGGCCGCCATACCGGCCAGGATCTTTCTCATTTTCATAAATTATCTCCTCCGTTTTAATAGAATAAGGTTCGATCATCAGGCACAAGTGCCAACGTTTACATTTTTGATTATATCCAAAACTTATGGTTTAAACAATAGATAAAAATGCAAATAAACTAACTTATTGTACTTTTTTCTCAGAATGCATCACATAAAGATATTTTTGGAAGAATATAACGATTTTCGCTTTTGAACTTTCTGCTGACTCTAAGAAGCTTCGGGCAAGTGGCTCTGCTAACATATCATGCAACTTTACAGTTTCTGGAACAGCAGAAAACTGAACTATGTGTTAGCTGGTCGGACAATATGATATAAAATTTGGCTTAATATTGTTATATAAAATAATAAGCTTATGCAAATATTTTATATAAATAGCAGAAAATTGCCATTTTGTGTGTCGAGATTATATTATATTGTAGATAACAGATAACGTATTTCCCGAAGAAAAAAAGCGAGGTGTCAAGCTGTGAGGATCACTAATGTCGGATACAACCATTTCCACGGAGCTGATTTCATAGTTGACCGCCCGGAAGGTTCCGGGGACTATTTTCTCATCATGCTGAGGACGCCTGCCTTATTCACTCTCGGAGGAAAAGAGCAGCGTGCGGAAGAGGGATCGGCCGTACTATATAACAAAGGTACGCCCCTAAACTACAGAGCAGCAGGAGCGCAGCTGGGGTACGACTGGATACAGTTCCTTCCCGACAACAGCGAGGATGAAGCCTTCATCACAGCCCTCAGCATACAGTTCGACACGCTGTACAAGCTCGGCAGCATCACAGCGCTTTCCCTGCTTGTAAATATGATGTGCCAGGAGAATTATTCCAACAACTTTTTCAAGGCCGATACCACCGATCTTCTGCTGAAACTGTTTTTGATAAAGCTCAGCGAAAAGATCAACCGCTCGTCCTTCAATAATTTCGGGACCTGGTTCGAGAAAATGTCCGTGCTCCGCACAAAAATATACAACGATCCCGGCAACGCCTGGAACATCGACTCCCTTGCTCACGAGCTTACAATGAGCCGTTCCTCGTTCCAGCATCTTTACAAAAAGATCTTCGGCGTGACCGCCATGAACGACGTTATCGCAGCCCGGATCGAGCTTGCAAAATTCCTGCTTTCGACGACAGATCGTCCTGTGGGACACATCGCTCAGATGTGCGGATACTCCTCTGACATACATTTTATGCGACAGTTCAAACAGAAGACCAACATGACTCCCTCGGGATTCCGCCTGAGCGAGCAGACCTGATCGGCTGTTTATATAAGGATATTATCCTGCTATCTGACAGCAGTTTTTTCTGCTGCCCATGTGTTCAACTAACATATAGTTTGATACTTTTTATAGTAACCGTGAAATTCAATAACAAATTTTTATATTAAAATGGAGGAAGAAAATTATGAGAAACCTGAAGAAGCTTGCAGCTGCAGCAGCTGCACTGACGATGGTAGCTTCTCTCGCAGCCTGCGGAAACAGCAGTGACGATTCGTCGTCCATGGCTGAGAAGAAGCTCAACGAAGACCAGCAGCAGACTATCGAGGATATCATCGAAAGCCAGACCGATGACAGAGTCCTCGAGAACAACGAGATCAAGTGGTTCTCGTTCTGGGACATCAACCCGACCGCCAGCGACGATAAGGATATCGGCGTTGACCTCGCTCTGTTCCAGACCAAGTACAACGGCAAGATCACCTATATCTCCACCACATGGGAGAAGAAGTTCGATGACCTTGCTGCACTCGTTATCGCCGGCGACTCCCCTGACTTCTGCGGTGCCGACGATATGGATATGTTCCCCAAGGGCGCTATCAAGAATATGCTCGATCCTCTGGACGACTATATCGACTTTGACAGCGACCTCTGGAAGGACGTAAAGGCTGCAAACGACCAGTTCGTTTACAAGGGTAAGCATTATTGCGGCGTTTCGAGAGTTGATCCCTGCTACATCTGGATCTACAACAAGAACACGATCGAGGCTGCAGGCATGGATGATCCTGCCGAGCTTTATGCAAACGGTGAATGGAACTGGGATACGATGTGTGATATGTGCATCGAGTTCACCAATGCCGAGAACGATATGTATGCTCTTGACGGCTGGTACTATGAGAATGCTCTTACTCAGTCAACAGGCAAGCCCATCGTAGGTATGGAGAACGGCGAGATCGTTAATTACATCAACGATCCCGACATCGCAAAAGTACAGAGCAAGATGTACGACCTGCAGAAGAACGGCGTTGTATATCCCAAGAACGAGTACGGCTGGAAGGTACGCGGAGACGTATTCGGAACCGGACTTGCTACCGGACAGACACTGTTCTATCCTATCGGACTCTGGGGCATTGAGGATGCACCGTCCGTTACAGCTCCTTACGGCGATATCTCCGCAGGTGAAGTTATGTTCGTTCCTGTTCCCTGCGATCCCGACGGCGACACGATGTATGTTCCTTCCCGTGTACACGGCTTCTGCTTAGTTCACGGCGCTAAGAACCCCGAGGGCGTTGCTGCTTGGCTGGACTGCACTCGTTATGCAGAGCAGGATGAAAAGGCTAAGTCCATCACCGAAGAGCAGCTCAGAGATGACTACGGCTGGACCGACGAAATGATCGAGATGCGCGAGAACATCTATCAGATGGCTGCAGAGCATCCTGTATTTGAATTCAGCCAGGGCATCTCTCCCGAGATCTCGAGCCTTACCGACAATATCGTTAAGGGCACGATGAATCCTGCTGAGGCTACCACCTGGACACAGGTAGTAACCGAAAACGAGAAGGCTCTCAACTGGCTCATCGACGACGCACAGTCCAAGGTTGAATAATTCGCTTTTCCTACTATTCATAGTGTTTATTTCCTACGAAGGCGGCAGGCTGAAAAGTCTGCCGTTTTTCGTGCTTTATCGAGTTTTTTTGATTGACAAGCGAAAAGATGTATGATATAATAAAGAATAGTGAAGTTTTTGTTACCAAGATGACAAAAAGAGGTATTGGATATGAAATTTAAAAAACTTATCGCAGGGCTATCGGCAGCTCTGATACTCGTCGGAACAGTGCCCTTCAGCGCATTCGCAGCAGGCGATGTGGTCGAAGACAAAGATGCTGTTGAAGAGATAGCACACAAGCTGATATTCGGAGCTTATACTACCAACTACAGCTATACTGTCGAGAACTCAACGGATGTTCCCGAAAAGCCGGCACTGAGCAAGTTCGACCTGAGAGACGTTGACGGAAAATGCTACATCCCGAGCGTCAGGGATCAGACTATATACGGGACCTGCTGGGCATTTGCGGCAACTGCTGCCGCGGAAGGCAGCTTAGCTTATGAAGCAGGCTACGACTATAACACGCTGCCGAAGGATAAAGAGATAGACCTTTCGGAGAGGCATCTTGCATGGTTCTCTTCCATGCCGCAGCCCGCGGACGGCTTTTATCCGTCACAGGCCGGAGAAGGAATACACCGTTATGCAGCAGAGCTGGAAATGGAAAAAGACGATCCCGATTATTCCATTATAAACGAAAGCATTTATAACGGCGGCTTAGCAGTATATGCGACGACGCTTTACAGTTCTCTTCAGGGTCCCTGCCTTGAATCCTTAGCGCCTTATCCGACAAACGATAAGTATATCTGCGAAGTATTTTATATAGATGTCATTAAAGACCCTGCCGAGTCTGACCCCTTCAATATCTTTGAAATCGTTGATATGACGTCGATAAAAGTCTACAAATGCTCTTCCTACGAGGAATTCCTGGAAGCCATAAATAAAGAAGAATCCCTGGGACAGCTTTCGACCAGTGCAAATACCGGCTGGTTCAAGGGCATCGGAAGATACTGGTTCTCTGAATTTGATAATGTTGAGATCAACGCCATTGACTGGTCACTTGACGAGTCTCTGAGATATGTGGGACAGCAGCTCGAGCACTCGGCTATGCTTCCCCAGATATGTGTCCATGATGCAGAAAATAATGAATACTCCTTCAGCGAAACGGGACTCAATGCTGTAAAGAACGAGCTTATCAGCGGAAGACCCGTTACCGTAAGCTTCCATGCAGACACTTCCCTTTCCAACCAGGGCATAAATACAAAAGGCTTTATAAATTTTATTGACGAAGACGGACAACCTGCCAAGAGCATCAAAGACGCAAAATACTGGTGTCATTATACCTATGATACAACATACGATCCCAACGACGAAAACAGTGTAAACAAGTGTGTAGGCACGAACCACGCCGTATGTATCGTCGGATATGACGACTACTTCCCGAAGGAGTATTTCAAAGACCCCAAGGGAACTATCGGCGGAGACGGTGCTTTCATCGTAAGGAACAGCTGGGGCTCCAAGGATACTTACAGCAGCTGGGGAAACGAGGGAGACGGATACTTCTATCTTTCCTACTACGACCAGTCGCTCAAAAGACTTGAATCTTTCGATTTCGACTTCGTTACCGTGAAAGAAGCGTCCGAGAAAAAGATGAAGCTTATCAGCGCCTATATGTATGATCTGATGCCTTCCGGCGATCTTAGAAGATGGGAGCTTGAAAACTCGGCTATGTCCAACATTTATCATGCCGAAACAGACTGCAGGCTATTTGCCACAGGCTTTATCAATGCGACCTGCAACGAGAGCGTAAAATACGATATCTATTTACTGAACGACGGATATAAAAGCCCCACAGACGGCACTCTCCTTGCAACAAAGACCGAGAAATACAAATATGCAGGCTATCACAGAGTCAATCTTGACGAGCCTCTGTATATCCGGGAAGGCCAGTCTTATTCTGTCGTTGCAACCGTGACCTGCGAAAACGGAGCAAACGAGGTATGCTTCAAAGCAGGAGAGAATATAAACACCGTTGAAGCAGAGATCGAGAGAAGCAGGCAGGCATACATAAAACAAAACGGAACCGACGAAGGCTTTGTTCCGACAGATGTTGAATACTGGAAAGGCGTTATCAATAAAGGTGAAAGCTTTATCTGCGTCAGCGATCAGTGGTATGATTGGTCCGACGTGACCACAGCTGTACAGAACAGCGGCTATGAAGAGTTAAAGCTGATCGATTTTGACAATTTTACTCTCCAGGCATTCACGGAAGTTGAGGCCGTCAACGTGAAGAATTTCATCGACGAGCCCTCTGACAAGCCCTACAAAGCCGGCGACAAGGTGAATTGTACCGTAGCTCTGAACATATCTAATGCTCTCGGATATAAGTTCGATGTGTATATCAACGGAGAACTCATAGGCAGCACCGACCCCGATGATCTCAGCGAGACAGTTGAATTCCCGTATGTCTATACCGTTACGGAAGAAGACGAAGAAAGAGGGTATTTCGAGACCGTGGCCTCGGTATTCACGACCCAGCAGGGTGTCTACAGAGAGGTAGAACTGTTTGATGAATTCAGCGATATCGTTGCCAAGGCGGATGCGGCTGCGGAAAAGGAAGACGACAGCCAGCCCGATGAAAGCCAGCCCGATGAAAGCCAGACCGACGAGAGCGATCCCGAAGACAGCTCCGTGAGCACCCCTGACGAAAGCGCTCCCGGCAGCAACCCGGCAACAGGCTTCGGCCCGGCTCCCATAGCGTTCATTGCAATTGCACTTGCAGGGGCTGTTGTGACAGCACGGAGAAGAAGGTAAACAGCGAATTATTGATAAAAGCGGCAGATGTTTGATCTGCCGCTTTTTGTGTGAATAAAAAAACCGCAGACACGATTTTGGCGTATCTGCGGATCTTTAATTGTATAAGAATCACCAAAAGGTACAAAACCGAGCTAAGAACACCAAAAAGTACACCAGACGATTGGTTGTCAATTATCAATATGCCTGAATACAGTGGTCGATCTCATTTTTTCTCTTCACAGGCAACCAGATCGCGCTGTGATAGTCGGGATCAGTTTTTTCACCGTTCACACAATCATACCACTCCACGCTGGCATTGCCGCAAAGCTCATACTCCGGATTGCCGGGAAGCCACTCCCGGAATATCCGCGTGTTCACGCTCTGAAGTGCATCCGGGATCGGACCAATGCAGTTGAACACCGCCCAGTCGCTCCTGGGAAACTCATAGACAACCATGCCTTCCGGTACATCGCCGCCAGTGTATTTGCCGGCAACAAGATACCGGAATTTTCCGCCGCCAATGTCATCGATACAAACGCCGTATTCCCCGATGCAGTTATCTACCAAAGCATTCTCATAGGGGTTCGCCGGAGCATTTCCAGCATACACGCCCGAAGCATACTTTTCGCAGATTTCGTCCCAGAACTTTGGGATCTCTGCATATGCGGTTTCATTGTCGAACACTTTCTGAAAGCCGATGACCTTAAACGGGAACATCGGTGTGATTTTGTAATCCATCTGATTACCTCCCTGAATGGATATTTTGATTGTCAAGGGAAGAAAGGTGTTTATTGCTGCTCCTCCGTCGCGTACTCGTGACGGTGTTGAGCCGTGAAAACGGGAGAATGCTTTCGTAAAGCTTTCCGGCGTTTCATAACCATACCTAAATGCAATGTCGATTACTTTATCTTCTGTATCACGCAAATCCACAGCCGCTTGGTACAGTCTGCGGTTTCTGATATACTCTCCGATTCCGTATCCGGTCATTAGAGAGAATCCCTTCTGAAGATAGAACGGGGAAATATACACCCAATCCGCAACATCCTGCGCACTGATGTCGTCAGTCAGATGCTCTTCAATATAATCGATTGCCGTACTAATGCAGGTTAACCACTCCATAAACCTGACCTCCTTCCATTGATGGTATATATCATTGTATCATTTCACGCGAAAACTGTCCTGTCATTTATTGTTCAAATCTGTCATATGTTAGTATAGAATAAAAACGTTAGTTCTTTAATCATTCACCACGCAAAAAACCTCCTTTGCCGTGGTAGACAAAAGAGGTTCTTTTATGGTTGCGGGAGCAGGATTTGAACCTACGACCTTCGGGTTATGAGCCCGACGAGCTACCGAACTGCTCCATCCCGCGATATGTTTTTTGGGGGTGCTTTTGTGTGGTACTTTGGTATTATACCACTTTGCGATTGGTTTGTCAAGCCCTTTTTTTATTTTTTTACAACAATTGCGGAGACTGCTTTCCGGCTTTTCGGCAGCAAAGATGCCCCAGGCTGAAAAAACGTTAAAAAAACAAAAAACAAGGCTTTTTTTGCTTGATTTTATGTGCAGAATGTGGTATAATCAGTTTAGGTGCTTTTGTTTGAAGGCCTGCGGAAGGTATATTTGTGTATATTTCACTGCATATTCTCGCAGATATTACACAAATATGCGAATAATTTTTGTAAATATGCAATTACAACTTTGATTTTCTGTATATTTGCAAAAAACTTTCGCATCGGCTATTGACAAAAGACTGAAAGCGTGTATAATAGTTATTGTAGCTTGACGGCGATGCTGTCAGGCGAAGCTATGATCCACAGCTTGTACATCAATTTATATAGGAGGCTTTTTTATGGCAAAGGAGATCAAAAAGGTCGTACTCGCATATTCCGGCGGCCTTGACACATCCATCATAATCCCCTGGCTCAAGGAGAACTACAACAACTGCGAGGTGATCGCTGTTTCCGGTGACGTTGGACAGGGCACAGAGCTTGACGGTCTTGAGGAAAAGGCTATCAAGACAGGAGCTTCAAAGCTTTACATCGAAGACCTTACAGAAGAATTCATAACAGACTACGTTTATCCCACGATGCAGGCAGGCGCTGTTTACGAGAACCAGTATCTTCTCGGAACATCCTTCGCAAGGCCGATCATCGCAAAGAGGATCGCTGAGATCGCTCTTAAAGAGAATGCCGACGCTATCTGCCACGGCTGCACCGGAAAGGGCAACGACCAGGTAAGATTTGAGCTCGCTATCAAGGCTTTCGCACCTGATATGCAGATAATCGCTCCCTGGAGAATCTGGGACATCAAGAGCCGCGATGAGGAGATCGAC
>CAMVOF010000032.1:0-16012 GCA_947169055.1 uncultured Clostridia bacterium | reverse complement strand
TGTGCAGCGCGAACTTGCCATAGTGGTTTACTATGGTGTGACCTGCATTGGCACCGCCCTGGAAGCGGATAACGATGTCGGACTCCTGCGCCATCATGTCGGTTATCTTGCCCTTGCCCTCGTCTCCCCAGTTGGCGCCTACAATAGCTCTTACCATTAAAATTTCCTCCTTGCTTATAAAAAGCAGTGATGCGGTTGTGCCGATCGCTCTTCAAACGGCAACACCACACTAAATTATAGCATATCTCTTTAGTTTTGTAAAGGGTCAAACCGCGCAAATTAAGAAAAATTTAATCTTTGGGGCTTGCTGTCCTTATGTAATGGAAAAGATACTGCTGGGCGATGCCCTCAACGCCCTTCACGCACTCCGGCAGACCGTTGGGATACCACCGCTCAAGCACCCTCTTCACCCACACATCCACAGGGAAGGCATCCGTCCTGTACATACCGAAAAGCAGGGCACAGCTTGCGACTTTTGCGCCTACGCCCTTTATCTGCCTGAGCGCTGCCTCTGCCTCTGCAAGGGGCATCGCTGCGACTTTTTCAAGGGAGATAGTGCCGTCGGAAAGCTTCTGCACCGCATCCACAAGATACTTCGCCCTGAACCCCGAGCGCAGGAAGCTCAGGCTCTCTGCCGTCTCGCCGGAAAGCTGTTCTATCGTCGGGTAGCCCTCCCAGTGCTCGCAGAGCCTGCCGATTATGCCCTTTATCCGGGGGATGTTGTTGTTCTGTGAGATTATGAAGCTGGAAAGAGTCTCCCAGCTGTCCTGCCGCAGCAGGCGTATGCCTCCGGCGTATTTGCAGGCTTTGGCAAGGGTCTCGTCCTCCGAGAATCTGCGTTTCAGCTCACCGTAGTCTGTGGATAAGTCCAAATAATTGTACCATTTGCCTAAGAAGTCCTCTTCCGCCGTGTCGTGCAGGCGGAACACCCCCTCTTCCTCTTCTGCGGAAATGTGAAGATATGCGTTGAGATAATGCCCCTCAAAGCTGCCGTCGGGAAGCATCGCCCATCGGAAAGCCTGACCGCAGTCCAGTGTCTGAGCAAGGTCAAAGTCCGGCTGTTTGAGAATGATATCTTTCCCGGAGATCGAATAATCCATAATACCCTCCAAAAAGCTTGCAAAATCGTTGTAAATATATTATACTATAAACAGACAATAATTGCAAGCCGAAGCCGAAGGAGAACGATCATGAACACAAAGACAGAGGAAATGATCGAAAAAATGATCTCCTGCTGCAAAAGCCGGCAGGCTCCGAGCTGAACAAAAACTGCAAAGAAAACGGAGGAAAAAGGATATGAAAGAGATCGGCAGCAAGGCCATAAGCTGCATCGTGCGTTATAAAGACGAAAGCGGAAGAGAAAGCTTCTTTTCAGATTCGCTGTCCATTGAAAAAGATATCGGCGAATACTCTCCAGCCGGATTTTTTGAGCTTGCAGTTTCAAAGTACGGCGGCTATGACCTGATCGCGATAGAATTCAGCAGAACAGTGATGTCTGCGCTGTATTCTTCTGTCAAAGACCGTCTGACCCTTGTCGAAAAATATGATTCCGGAGACCCCTACACCCTGAGCCATTGCTCCAATTATAAAGACGAAGAAACAGGCTTTTCCTGGCGGGTCGTGAACAGCGAAGGCAGGAACTACGGCGTTGATATCAGCTTTTCCTTTAATGGGACAGAGATAAGAAGCAATAACAACATCACTTGATGCGGATACGCCGGTACAGTGAAGGAGGATAATTATGAGAGAAAGCATTCTGACCATACCCGTAAATGAGATATTCGAGCCCAAGTGCGGCTGCCCTATCTGCCGTATGCGCGATATGCTGGAGCAGAGGACCGTGGATTATATAATGGGAGCTGCCATGATGGAGCCCGACGTCCGCATCGAGACCAACAAGCTGGGCTTCTGCAAGACCCATTTCGAGCAGATGCGTGCCTGCAAGAACAGGCTGTCCCTTGCCCTTATGCTCCAGACCCATTTGCAGCAGATGCAGAAGGACATCTTCGCCAAGGCGAAAGCAGGCCTCCTCGAGAGCAAGACCGCCAAGCAGAAAAAGGTCTCCCAGATAAACAGCGACTGCTTTGTCTGCTCGAAGATAGAATGGGGAATGTCCCGGCTCATGGTGACGTTTTTCGAGCTCTACGCCAAGGAGAAGGAGTTCCGCGACCTCTTCGCCCAGCAGGAGCAGCTCTGCCTTCCCCACTACGAGATGCTGGTGGTGCAGGCTTCTCAGAACATGGACAAGCGCACATTCAAGGACTTCGTGGATGCCTGCAGCGAGCTGACGAAGAAATACCTCGACCGGCTGGAGGCCGATGTTTCCCATTACTGCAAGATGTACGACTACCGCAACACCGCCAAGAACGCCGACTGGGGCAACTCAAAGGACTCGATAGAGCGTGCCATCAAATTCCTGACCACAAGATGATGTTGCTGTCCGCGGATAAGATTACAGAAAAGTTACAAAAGTAACAGAGCGATCATAGGCCGAAAAAGCACGAAAAGTCCGCAGAAACGGACTCGTTTTCCGGGAAACGTGCTTTTGTGCGAAAAGAAGAATAACTGTACAATTTTACGGACTTTTGACTTTTATCCGAGGCTGTTTTGACGGAACAAATTAAAAATCCCGAGAAATAACGGATTTTAGGGCTTTTCAGGGATGAAGCATCCGAGGCTTTGTTGCTGTTAACAATTTGTTCATTACTGTAATTGAAATTTTCTTGAAACTTTTGCGAAAACAGCCCCGTCCGGTACGTTTTTTCAGACATAAAAATCTTTCAACAAGGCTGAAAGCGCGAAAAATCCGTGTAGTTTTCAACGGTTTCAACAGGCTTTTCAACATTTTCGCTTGTTGAGAGGCCGCTTTCAACCGTAGTTTTCAACATAATGTTGAAAAACAGGGCTTTTTTCAGAAATTACTGCATAAATCTGCAAAGTATACGAAAAAAGGCCTGCGAACCTCAAAAGCGATGAATAATTCGACGTATAAATGTTAAATAAATATTAACTCCGACCTAATATTTTGTTTCCCGCGACCCGTTTTTATCCCAAAACCCATCCCCGGACTGACCCGAACGGGTGTATGCAACACTGTCCTCAGCTGACGGACAGTCGCAGCGGCGACAGCGCTTGACGCGTGACGCAAGCTCCGCATGCTTACATTGAGCGAAATGGAACGTTTCCCACGCGAACAAAGCCTTGCAGGGGCTAAACTACGCCTAAAGGAATATGCAAAATTACAAATTGCAGCACGCTCTGTTGGGGGCTTTCCGATCGCCCCCAAACCCCTTCGGATACCCTCTATCTTTTTCTTGTTGGTAAAAACAACCTCAAACCCCTTCGGGTACAAACTTTTATCTTTAGATAAAGCCTTGATAGAACACTTCGCAAGAAGCCTCTCCCAACGGTTGCACCGCGAACTCATCCACAAAGGCGCCCACCTCCCTTAGAGGGAGGCCCAAATAAGCCTTGCCAAGCGCTCAATTGAAACATTGGTGGGTGAATTAAAAAAGCCAAGCGCTCGATTAAAAGCTGGTGGGTGAATTAAATAAAAAAATATAAATTTTTTTCAAATGCTATTGGCATTTGGTTTTTTTTGTGTTATAATGTAATCTGTATGAATATGTATGCGCGAAAAAGCGCTAAAGGGAAGTTATTGATGGACAATAAAAGAAACGTCCGCCGTCCGGCGAGCAAGAACCCCGGCACGGAGGAGGAAAACAAATATATTATCGGCAGGAACCCCGTGACCGAGGCGCTGAAGGCCGGCATGAACATCGACTCGCTCTACGTCAACCCCGAGGCCGGCGGTTCTGTGGGACACATCGTCAGCCTTGCCCGGGAGAGGGGCATACCGATCAAGAATGCCACGGAGCAGAAGCTCTCGAAAATGTGCGGAGGAGCTTCGCATCAGGGAGTCATCGCCGTGGGAGCCTGCGCTGAGTACGCCGAGCTTGAGGATATCCTGAAAGTTGCTGAGGAAAAGGGCGAGGAGCCTTTCATCATCGTCTGCGACGGGATAGAAGACCCCCACAATCTCGGAGCAATAATCCGAACTGCCGAGACAGCCGGTGCACACGGCGTCATAATCCCCAAAAGGCGCAGTGCATCGCTGAATTTCACAGTCTATAAGACCTCTGCCGGAGCTGCGAGCTGGCTGCCTGTTGCAAGAGTCGCGAACCTTGCCGCAGCGATAGACGAGCTGAAAGAACGGGGCATCTGGATATACGGCACCGACGGCGAGGGCGAGGATTACACCGGAGTTTCCCTCACGGGGGCTGCGGCGCTGGTCATCGGCTCAGAGGGCTTCGGCATGAGCAGGCTCATCAAGGAAAAATGCGATTTCCTGCTGCGTCTGCCGATGTTCGGGAAGATAACCTCTCTGAACGCCTCTGTGGCGGCAGGGATATTCATGTATGAAGCGGTAAGACAGCGCCGCGGAAATTCTGTAAGCAAGGAGGGATAGAAAGTGGCCGATTTCAAAGACACGGACGGGCTGTTCATGAGCACACCCAAGCCAAAGCCCGAGCCGGAAGAAGCAAAGACCGAAAATATCATCGAGCCGCATATCCTTGACGAGCTTGCAGAGGGAACTCACGAGTTCGACACCGCCAGCGCGGAATCCGGCGCCGACGAGATAAGCAGCGCTATGGAGCTTCGCCGCAAGAAAGGTACGGTGAAGAAGACCACCGAGGCAACGCCTGTTAACAGGCCCAGCGTCAAGGATATAGATATGGGGCTTACGGGAAAGATACTCCCGAAGACCGAGGAAATGGGCATAGTTGACGACATCCCCCAGGACGCAAGCTATGAGGACCGCTCCGATATGCTCAGGAAGAAAAGACAGAGCAAGGTAGATAACTTCCGCCTTAAAGATACCGACCCCGAGGAGGAAGAAGCTCCCGGGGAGGAAGAGCCCCACAAGGGGCAGCATGAGTTCGAGCACTTCGAGGACGAGGATCAGGTGCTGGCGGATATACTGCAGGTGAAGAACAACCTCACCGTGAGAATGGCAGTGCTGCTGTTCACGGGAGTTTTCACCCTGCTGGTGACTATCGCAAACGACCTCTCTCTGCCGCTGGTGAAGACCTTCGACAAGGTAATGAACCCCTCGACCTACCTGTTCACCAACACCATACTTGGCATCTTGTCTATCGCTTTCTCTTATACCGTCATCTTCGAGGGTATAAAGAATATTTTCCGACGCAGACCCGATTGCGACAGCATCGCCGCTTTGGGGATGCTTGTGAGCGTCCTTGCGGGTATCGCAACGCTTTTCGAGCCTTCTGTAGTAAGGCAGAATTATTTCCACGTCTATACCTCGGCTGCTATATTCGGGCTTATCTTCAACACCCTGGGCAAGCTTATGATAGTCAAGCGCACAGAGCGCAATTTCCGCTTCGTTGCCGACGACTTCGACCGCTACGCTCTTGTGACTGTTGATAACGAGGACACCGCAGGCAAGTTCACAAAGGGCGTGCTCGACGATTTCCCCGAGCTTGCAACGATGCGCAAGACCGAGTTCATCAAGGATTTCATGAAGAATTCCTATTCCACCGACATCTCCGACGACTACGCCAAGAAAGCCACTCCGCTGATACTTATAGCAGGCATCGCCATCGGTCTGCTTTCCCTGGTTTTCGAGAAGAATACCTCCGGCAGCACGGAGAAGATATTCAATATGCTGGCAGTTATGTCCGGCACGATATCAATGTGTTCGTCCCTGGCACTTATGCTGATAGTGAACGTACCCCTGGGCAGAGCTCAGAACAAGTACCTGCAGTATTCCGGCGTTATGCTGGGCTATTCGGCGGTCGACCGCTTTGCCGACACCAACTCCGTGCTCGTTGACGCAGAGCAGCTCTTCCCCAAGGGAATGGTGGATTTCAAGAGCCTGAAGCTCCTGGGTTCCACAAGGATAGAGGACTGCATACTCATGTCCGCAAGCCTTGCCTCTCAGGCAGGCAGCATACTGAGCCCTGTGTTCTACCGTATGCTTCGGGGCAAGACTGAAATGCTCCTGCCCGTCGAGAGCTATATCTACGAGGACGGCCTGGGCCTCTCGGGCTGGATAGAGAACAAGCGTGTGCTTCTCGGTTCCCGTGAGCTCATGGAGAACCACAGCATCGACGGCATACCCACAAAGGCCAAGGAGAGAGACTACTCCAAGGGCAATACCGTGCTCTATCTTTCGGTCTCTGGCGTTGTGGCAATGCTCTTCGTCGTCCAGGCAAAGGCAAGCCGCTCTGTTTCAAAATGGCTCAGAGAGCTTGGCAGGAACGATATCTCCGTAGTCGTCCGCACAGTTGACGGCTTCATCACCAAGGAATACCTTTCGGATATGTTCGGCTGCGACGAGGACAGGATCAAGCTGCTGCCTTTCAGATACCACAAGGACTACGCGATCGAGACGGAGTATCTCCCCAAGGTATCCTCGCCGATGCTCTGCTCGGGACATTTCCCCTCCTTTGCTATGCTGCTCATCGGCACAAAGAGGCTCAAGCAGATCGCAGCCCTCGGAGTTGCGGTGCAGGCAGGAGCTCTTGCCCTGGGAGCAGGCATCTCCCTGATAATGACTATCCTCGGGACCTTCGGGCAGCTTTCGCCCACGTTTGTTATAATCTACAATCTGGCGTTCCTGCTCGTCACCCTTGCAGCCCAGCACAGGAGAGTATGATTTCCCAAAACCGAATAAACAGCGGACAGCTGCGTTATCCTGACGCTTGCCGTCCGCTTTTTTTGTGCCCTGCTGTTTTAAATATCCATTTCCTGCCGATACTCAAAGCAGGAGGGATGCTTATGAAACAGCTTGCAGCGTTATTTTTGGCTCTGGTCTTTGCTTTCGTATCGGGAGTCTTTGCCTTTGCGGAGCAAGTCCCCGTGACCTGCGACGGACAGCAGATCGACGAGTTTGCAGGCGTGCCGGCACTATATGTCACCTACCCCAGCGACAGGGGAGAATACTGCTGTGCAGGCTACGTTATGCGGTTTTACCGTCAGATTTTCGGGGTGACTGTAACAGACATCAACACCTGCGGCAGAGAGCCTACCGTCATTCTTCCGGGGCATGAGGTGAAGCTGGTAATGACATCACAGCCTCAGCCCTTCGACCTTGCCCAGACCAAAAACCGCACCCATGTGGCGGTGGTGAAGAAAAGCCTTCCGGTCGGGGCTGTTGTCATCGAGCAGAACTACAAATACTATGACCCTACGGGTCAGCTCGTTGCCGAAAGAGACCGCACCGTCACCCCCGACGAATATTATTTTTACAGACTCTATATCGACGGCAGAAGCGCCTGTGATATACTTCATCCGCAGAAAAGCCCCTTCGAGATCATCTTCGGTTTTTTCAGAAATCTATTGACATTCATTAAGAATAGTTCTATACTGATAAGTGGGAATGCGGCAGATCGATATTGCCCTTTTCCCGAATTTTCCGTTTAACAGGAGGAAGAAAAATGTTTTGCAGACACTGCGGCTATAAACTCCCGGATGATTCCTCGTTCTGCCCGAAATGCGGCTTTCCTGTGCAGCAGTCGGCAGGCGCTTCAGCCGGCGATCCGGCAAGGACCGCCGACAATGCCCCTCAGACGGGCGGCACGATCTATAACCAGCAGAAGCCGGTGCAGCAGGCACCCTCACAGGGAACAGTCTATGCCGGCGATCAGGTGATCCCCGACAATGCGGCTCCGGCAGCTTATGAAGCTCCGAGAGAGATGCAGCAGGCTCCCGTTGAGGCTGCAGTCTCCGGCGGTGCGGCAGTAAAGGTAAAGAAAAAGAGCCCCGTCAAGATGATAGTGCTTCTCCTTGCGGCAGCCCTCATCATTGCGGCGATAGTCTACATCCTTATCACTTTCGTTTTCAGAAAGCCAGGTACAGCCTTTGCCAAGGCCCTTCAAAAGACTCTCGCCTCGGACAGCTTTGCCGTTGACGTAACTTACGAGTATGATTACGACGAATATCTTGCATTCGTAAAGGAATTCAATTTGGATAATTCTGCTTCTGATATGCTTTCCTACGAAGAACTCCGTGAAAAATACGGCCTTGAAGATTCAGACCTTAAATTCAAGGGGTACGCAGCAGTCAGCGGCAAGGGCGATGATTTCGTTGCCTACGCACAGATCGCCGGCATCTATCAGTTCCGCTGGGATGAGGATTATATCGAATACAAGGTGGGGAATTCATATCTTGAGGAAAACGGCATCGAGACTGAGAGCCATAAGGATAAAAACAAGGGCGAGATAAGAGACGTTTATGATATAGTTTCTGCCGAGGATGTGCTTTCCGCAGTAAAGGACAACAAAGAGCTCAATTCCGACCTCAAGGAGTATTTTGCAAAGAACTACGACCAGGCTTTCGATGTTCTTGTTGAGCTTCTCAACGACACCGACGCCAAGTACATAAAGAACTACGAGAAGAGCGGAAATACATATACCTTGAAGATCGATGTTATAAAGTTCATGAATGCCGTCGAGAAGAACAAGACCCTCAAATGCACCGACAGGTTCATCGACGAGGTCGATGATCTTGAAAGAGATCTGGCAGAAGAGGGCATCGAAGAAGTTTACCTCGATCTGACCTTCACCGTGGGCTGGACAGGCAAATTCGAGTCTATTATCCTGAAGCCCGAGGTCGAGGGCTATGATCTTGGCAAGGTAACTCTTCAATTCAAGGATTATAATGATGTCAAGAGCGCTGACCTCGATATCGTCGATCTTGACGAGGATGATAGTGATGATTTCCTGAATACCGTTGTCCTGGAATATGCCAACGAGAGCAAGCTCCGCAAAGCGAACAACATAGCAAAGAACGTTTATAGGAGGCTCGAAACCTCGATAACCGATCATTACATCTACTACGACAAGCCCTTCGGTTATAAGAGATACGGCAAGATGCTCAGCGGCTTCGACAGGAGCGACGAAGTGCTGAACGATGTGTATGACGAGGTAAAGTGGTCTATCCCCGAAGATGAAATAGATCAATACTATGTTTACCTCCTGACGGACGAGGGTAAGGCGGCAAAGCTTGTGCAGATCAAAGGACCCGACGGCATCATCGGACAGTACCCCGATCCCGCAAAAACAGTGGATGAAGCAAGAGCCTTGAAGCTCTCTCCCGAGGAATATGACCCGTAACGCGGCAGCGTTCACAAATAATGATACTAAGCCCGGAGCTGTACCCTGTGCAGCCCGGGCTAATTCTTTTCCCGTCGGAACGAAACCGAAAAAAAGACTCTCCGGGAGGGAAGTTTCTGTTGATTTTTTCCGAACACTGTGCTATAATAAAAAGGATAAAAAATGACCGTTACGTCCGAAGGGAGATATCCTTATGAGCGGAGAATTCTATAAGACCAATACAGGCGGGTTTATCCCCACGGGACTGCCGGGAGGCTTCTTTATCTACGAAGCCGATGGTGACGAAAAGATACTTTTTGCCGAGACGAATGTTGTAAGCATATACGGCTGTTCGGACTTCCAGGACTTTATGGACTACACCGGAGGTTCTTTCAGGGGAATGGTGCATCCCGACGACCTGAACAAGATACAGAACCAGATACAGGCTCAGACCGTTTTCGGCGAGAAGAGACACGACTATGTCCGCTACCGCATAATCACCAAGCATGGCGATGTGCGCTATATCGAGGACTTCGGACACCTGCTCCACTGGAAGAACGGCAAGAGCTTCTACTATGTTTTCATCGTTGACGTGGATCAGAACGAGTTCTTCAACCGCAGCAGGAATTCCTATGCCGAGGCTGAGATACTCTCGGGCAACAACGATACCGATCCTCTGACCGGCCTGTTCAATATGTCCTTCTTCTACCAGAAAGTGCAGGCTCTGATCTCCTCTCCCCATAGCAGAAGACAGGACTTCACCTTCATACATTTCGACGTGCCGAACTTCAAGCTCTATAACGAGCGCCACGGCTTCAAGCTGGGTGACGAGCTGCTCTGCGACCTCGCAAAGCTCATCAGGAATACTTTCAACGACCAGGACTCCACAGTGGCAAGATTTTCCGACGACCATTTCTTTGTCTGCGTTGCGGGACGACGCGATCAGATAAAGGAAAAGGTCGAGAGCATAAACCGCAAGATGATGCTCTCCGACGACGTGAACAAGAAGGTCAGGATCAAGGCAGGAGTTTACTATCTCGACGACCGCCATGCTGAGGTGGGTCTTGCCTGCGACCATGCACGCCTTGCCTGCAACAGCATAAAGAACAGACACGATGTCTGCTGCTGCATCTACGACGAGATGCTCCGTGAAAAGCTGAGAAAGCAGCAGTATGTGGTTGACCATATCGACGAGGCTATCGAGAACGACTTCATCAAAGTGTTCTATCAGCCCGTCATCAGAGTCGAGACAGGGAAGATCTGCGGCTATGAGGCTCTTGTTCGCTGGAGCGATCCCAGCATCGGACTGCTGTCTCCTGCGGACTTCATCGAGACCCTGGAGCAGTTCCACCTTATCCACATGGTGGACAAGTTCGTGGTGAAGAAAGTCTGCGAGGACTACAAAGCCCTTAAAGAAAAGGGTGAGCCTGTGGTGCCGGTTTCGGTGAATATCTCAAGGCTGGACTTCGAGCTCTGCGATATCTTCGGCGTTATCGAACAGACCGCAAAGGACTACGGTGTTCCCAGGAACATGATCGACATAGAGATCACCGAGAGTGCCCTGAACGACAACGTGGGCTATATAAAGAGCCAGTGCGACAAGATGAAGAAGCTGGGCTATCATATCTGGCTCGACGACTTCGGCAGCGGCTATTCTTCGCTGAACACTATCGTTGAGTACGACTTCGACGTGCTGAAGCTGGACCTCATCTTCCTGCGCAACCTCGACAAGAACCCCAAGACCGGACCTCTGATGACTTACATCATCGAAGGCGCAAGGGGAATGGGGCTGGAGCCTCTCTGCGAGGGCGTTGAGACTGCCGAGCAGTTCGAGTTCCTCAGAAAGATAGGCTGCATAAGAGCTCAGGGCTATCACTTCGGCAAGGCTATGCCCCTTGAAGAGACCAGAGCCCAGACGAGGGCAAAGGGCCTTGAATGGGAAGATTTCTCTGCGGAGTGATGATAAAACAGATTTGACCGAAAGGATGTGCCGCCAATGAAAGGGCATCAGAGATTTATAAACCTTATCGACTTGAACGACTATCCCGTTTCGTGGTGGAAAAAGCTTCTGGAGCTTGGCCACGACATCAGGCTATCCCCCGAGAATTATGCCCACGCCTGCGAAGGGAAGATAATGGGAACGCTCTTCTATGAGCCCTCCACAAGAACGCAGATGTCTTTCCAGACAGCTATGCTTCGCCTCGGCGGAACGATAATCGGCTTCGACAACCCGGCTACGTCTTCCGTTGCAAAGGGCGAGAATATAAAGGATACCACAAAGATAGTCTCCGGCTATGCGGATATAATGGTCATGCGTCACCCCACGGCAGGCTCGGTGAAGGCGGCAGCGCTCACAGCCGAGTGCCCCATAATCAATGCAGGCGACGGCGGACATCTCCACCCCACACAGACCCTCACAGACCTTATGACCCTCAGCGAAGAGAAGGGAACTCTCGAAGGGCTGACCATCGGCCTCTGCGGAGACCTGAAAAACGGCAGAACGGTGCATTCCCTGATAAAGGCTATGGCCTGCTTCAAGAACAACCGCTTCGTCCTTATCTCCACAAAGGAGCTTGCTCTGCCGGCTTATATGAAGGACCTGCTCTCGGCAGGAGGCCATTCCTATATCGAAGCCGAAAGCCTTGATGATGTTATCGGAAGCCTCGACGTCCTCTATATGACCCGTATCCAGCGAGAGCGTTTTGCTTCGGAAGAAGACTACCTCGCACAGAAAGGCAACTACATCCTGGACAGAAAGAAAATGGCAAATGCCAAGAGGGATATGATAGTCCTGCATCCTCTGCCGAGAGTTGACGAGATAGCAATAGAGGTCGATGACGACCAGAGAGCCATGTACTTCAAGCAGGCAAAATACGGGATGTTCATCCGTATGGCCCTGATACTTACCGTGCTGCATAACGACGGTGTTCCTGCCCCTGTGGTGAAGGGAAGGGTACGCAAGGCAAAATGCTCCAACCCCAAGTGCATCACCAATCAGGAGCTCTATCTGCCCCACTACTTCATCGGAGCAGGGGACACGGTCATCTGCGAATACTGCGATGAAAGGACTCTCCTGTAATATCAGAAATAAAACAAAACCACAGCTTGCGGGAAAAACCTCGCAGGCTGTGTTATTTTCCATAAAAATATAAGGACTTGTAACGGAATATTCATAGTTATTACAAGGAATAGAAATCCTGTAACCAATTTGTCAGATTTGCTTGACTTTTCTGATGTTTTGTGATATACTGTCGTATATGTGATGAATTTTCGAGGTGCGGAGGGTCCGTGCTGAGAACGGAGGATTTCTGATGACAGACGAAGAGTTCGAGAAGCTATACGGCAGACCGCCGCTCAGAGCAGGAACTCAGAAAAAAGTTAAGGTCTATTGGGGAAGGATAATCGTTGCCCTGATAGTTTTTGTGCTTATAGTTTGCGGCATAGTTCAGCTTGTAAGATCTATCGCAAATCACTTCAAAAAGGACGACGAAGTCAAGCCCGCGGTTGTGAATTCCGTCGCTGAATCCAGCGAGGACGAACAGGATGTTGAAGAATCTTCCGCTGCGGAAGAAGAAGTTGACGGACTGCAGTTCAAGGTCTGCCTCGACCCCGGACACGGCGGAGAGGACGACGGCGCAGTTAAATACGACGAGTCCGGCCAGAACGTTTTGAGAAAAGAAAAGGACGACTGCCTCAAGCTGGCACTTGCGGTAAGAGATTACCTCAAGAGCAAGGGAGTCTCCGTTGTGATGAGCCGCGATACAGACGAAATGATACAGCTCGAGGATATCTGCCTCTGCGCTAACGACTCGAGATCTGACCTTTTCGTTTCCCTTCACAGAAACAGCCTCGCATACGAGAAATGCGGCTTTGAGGTCTGGGTACACAGCAAACAGCCCGAGCCCGACACCCTCCTTGCAACGAATATCCTTTCTGCCCTTGAAGAAGCAGGCATTACGGAAAGCCGGGGAGTGCAGTTCGGATATACGGGAATACCCACCTCCAACTACCACGTAAACGCAGATACGGTAATGCCCAGCTGCCTCGTGGAAATGGGCTTCATAACCGACGACAGAGACAACAATATCTTCGACAAGAACTTCGACGCCTACGCAAAGGCCATCGGAGACGCGATAATCAAGACAGCCAAGGAGCTGGGCGTCATCGACGAGAACGGAAAGCGTCTGCTCAATTCGCAGCTCATCTCCGAGACCAAGCTCTATTATCCCCTCGAGTATTATTATACGGATCACAGCATCCCGGATTAAAAAAGCAAAGCGGCCATTCACTTGAATGACCGCTTTTTTGTGTGCGTTTTTTTCAGAATTTGTAGCCGTTTTTCTCGTAGGCTGTGGCAGCCTCAACGATCTTATTTGCTATGGCTGCAACTCCCTCTTCCGACATTTCTTCGCGGAATTCCAGCTTGTAGTCCGAGGGGTCGATAAGGGAGAAATTCTCCTTGCCTTCCCAGACGATGCAGCGAAGTTCCGTGCTGTCGTCTTCCAGCTTCTTTGCAAAGATGCGGAAGTTGAAATTCTCCTTGCAGCTGCCGGTGAAAAGATTTTTCTCTTTGAAATAATAGAGGGTGGGTATGTCGATAAAGCCGTGTTTCATTAAGTAAGCTCCTTTCGAGTGGTCATATCACGGGAAGTTCAAGGGCAGACTAAACTGCATTTATCTGTCGTCGCCCTGCCTGTCGTTGTGATCCGATGAGGGTGCCGAGATAAGCTCCTTTTCAAAGCTGACCACCGCAGAGGTCGAGCAGTCGGTGTCCGACCATTCATTCAGCAGCCTTGAGATCAGCGCGTCTATGTCGTTGGTGCCTATCTCCGGCAGCAGCAGGAAATACTGGTTCTCTCTGATGCGTACCATTATATCGCTTTTCCTCAGCATCTGGGAGATAAGCTCGCCGAACTTGTCTGTTGCTTCCGTGAAAGCATATTCGGTATGCTTGTTGTCCGGGGAGAGGGTGAAAAGCAGCTTGTATGCCGTCTTGCTGTAGCTGCGGATGAACCTCACCAGGAAGCGGTAAACGTTGCTGAAAGCCTCCTGCCCCAGGAAGAAAGCTCCGTCAAGGATGCTTCTTTCCTCGAAGAGCATACTCAGGCTCTTTATGTCGGCAGAGGGAGCAGCCTTGTCCATTTCCGTGCTGTATATCGCATAGCCGTGCTTGCCTCTCTGCTTGACGGAATAAAGCGCCTTGTCCGCCTTTTTGAAAAGCTCGCTGTAATCATTGTCCTTCTCCGAGACAAAGACAGCACCCACGGATGCACCGAGGGGGATGTTCATTTCCTCGCCGATATATTCCTTTGCCGAAGCAAAAATGCTGTCGTTGAGCCTTTCCGCTATGGTCTTTACCATGCTCTCGTCGCTGCATCCAACGCAGAACAGAATGAACTCGTCTCCGCCGATGCGTCCCGAAACGTCACCCTGGCGGATATTGTTTTTTATGAGCTCGGCAAAGCGGCAGATGACCCTGTCTCCCATATCGTGGCCGTGGAGGTCGTTGACCAGCTTGAAGCTGTCCAGGTCTATCATCATCAGCACACCGCTCTCGGTCCTGCAAAGCTCCTCGAGCTGCTTGTTGACGCTTGCCTTGTTGAGAAGCCCTGTCATCTCGTCCATTGTGGCTTCCTCGGTGAGGTTGCGGATACGCTCCTCATTTCCCAGGGCATTGTCCACTCTTCTCAGCAGAGCCGCAGGGCGGAAGGGCTTTATCAGAAAATCCGATGCACCGCTGGCGAATCCCTTGCCCTCTGCCTCGTCGCTGTCGTCCGAGGTCATAAAGATTATGGGGACGTGCTTTGCGTACTTTTTCTGTATGATCTCATACATCTCGAAACCGCCCATTTCGGGCATCAGCAGGTCGGAGATTATCATATCGGGCTGCTCGCGCTCAAAGACGCTGAGCCCTTCTTCACCCGACTTGGCGGTCACTACCTCATATTCCTGGGAAAGCACTCGTTTTGCCAGCATGAGCATCATCTGCTCGTCGTCAACAACAAGTATTTTTTGCATCATATCACCTTTAGTTCGTATTATTAAAAACCGTACAAATAATTATAACACATAATTTTACAAATATCAATCCCAAAAATAATAACTCAATATTACGATTTTGTTTGCGCGACAAGCCGGCAGCCGTTTTCCCGTAGCATAATAATAACATATCCCGTGTCCCGAAAACTGCGCATATATATTATAGTATAAATTGAAAAAATTGCATCTGCAAAGTGCAGCATAATTATCCTTGAAATGCACAGCATAAGCGTGATGACTTTCGCTGAAAGGAGAATGGATATGAAAGGAAAAATGGCTGCGATCCTGCTGGCTTCGGTCATGCTTTGCTCCTGCTCGGAGGCAGAGGATGTCACGTCCGGCAGCGGGAACATGAAGGGTATATTTAAAAGTATGGCGGAGATGACTCAGGCAGGCATCGACCTCGCCGCCCTTTCCGCCGAGAAACACGGCTACGGCCAGGGAGTGCAGCTGGACGCCGAGAACCGTCCTTTGGGAGCACTTGACTTCAACAGGCAATACGGCAGGTACGGTGCAAGGGCTATCGACGAAAATGACAGCAAGACGATCCGCCTGACCTTCGACGAGGGCTACGAGAACGGCTTCACCCCGGGCATCCTCGACGTGCTGAAAGAAAAAGGCGTAAAGGCAGAGTTCTTCGTCCTCGATGACTACGTTCGCAAGAACCCCGGGCTCGTCAGGAGGATGATCGACGAGGGGCATACCGTCGGCAACCACTCGGTGAATCACTACTCCATGCCCGATCTCTCGGCCTCGGAGTGCCGCGATGAGATAATGGGGCTGCACGAGTATATAAAGGAGGAGTTCGGCTACGAGATGACAGAGTTCCGTCCTCCAATGGGGGAATTCTCCGAGCT
>CAMVOF010000031.1:0-16024 GCA_947169055.1 uncultured Clostridia bacterium | reverse complement strand
GATGATGTTTGCGATATTGATGATCTTGATCGTCATGATAAACTCTCCTTCCGTTAAAATTTTACATCAATGTATCTGCTATTATACAACATAAGCTGCGGCTTGTCAAGAGCTTTTTATAAATTTTTTAAACTTATTTATCCCCGTACAGACCGCGTATCCCGGCATTTATCCCTGCACTGTATGAACAAACAGGGACAGATGAGGGCTTTTCTTGAATATAATGCACTATTATATGAACCCCGATTTGTATAAAATGCTCAGATAAAAATTATTGAAAAAAAGGCAGAATAATGATATAATAGAGGAGAGCAGGTCGAAGCAGGCTGCTCAAGATATATAGAAAAAAGTGTAGAACTACCTGCTCGTAACTTTCGCCTTTATAAAGGAGGTAATGTAATGGCAATAATTGATGTTGTAAAATTTGACGGCCTGAGAAATCGTGAATGGCTGATCTACAAGCATTATGCCGAGGATCTTTCCACGGCTACCCAGCTTATCGTTACCGAGGGACAGGTGGCTGTCTTCATCAAGAACGGCCGCATCTGCGATATGTTCGGACCCGGACGCTACACCCTTTCCACCGAGAACATCCCCATACTCCGCAACCTTATCAAGCTGCCCTTCGGCGGCAGGACACCCTTTTCTGCCGAGATCTACTACATAAACACCACCGCAAAGCTCGATCTCGCATGGGGAACATCCGACCCGATACCCGTTATCGACCCGAAATACCACATCAGGCTGAGGATAAGAGCCTTCGGCCAGGTGGGTATGAAGATCAACAATTATGAGCTGCTCATCAGAGAGCTTGTGGGCGCAATGGCAGGCGCTGAGCTTGTTATGTACGATAAGGTCCTGGATTTCTTCAAGGGATTCCTTGTGAGCAAAGTCAAGTCCATAATCGCTCAGATCATTATCGACGAGAAGATCTCGGCACTGGAGATAACCGCAAAGCTCAACGACATCTCGGACGAAGCAGCCCTTACCCTGGAGCCTGATTTCAACAGGTTCGGCATGACCCTTGTTAATTTCTATATCAAATCCATAAACTTCCCCGACGAGGACTTCGAGAAGATCAACAACATCCTGGAGGACAAGGCAGCCTTCGAGATCATGGGAGACGCCCGCTATGCCACAAAACGTTCCTTCGACGTTTACGAAGGCGCTGCCACCAACGAGGGCGGAGCTGCCGGAGCACTTGCCGCCGGCGGTATAGGTCTCGGCGCAGGTGTTGCTATGTTCGGCGGCGGAGCAGGACTTGGAAGAGTTATGGAAACTCCCTACGGCTCGGGCAACGTAAACACCACTATCTCCTGCCCTGCCTGCAACGCAGCCAATCCTGCAACAGGCAAATTCTGCAACAACTGCGGAGCAAGGCTGGGAAGACAGGATATGGTAAAGTGTCCCAAGTGCTCCACCGAAAACAAGGAAGGCGCAAGCTTCTGTTCTGAATGCGGAGCAAGCCTGAAAGCCCGTCCGACTGTTTGCGAATGCGGAAAGCAGCTGAATGAAAACGCTAAATTCTGTCCCAACTGCGGAAGAAAGGTAGGCGAATGATATGAAAAAAGCTCTTAATACCGGAGTTGCGATCGGCTTATCTCTGTTCTTTATGGTAGTTGTCCTTGTTCTTATGCTCGCAGTTATGGAGATACAGGACGCCGACAACGCTGTGGGCGCATTCATATTTGTTATCTTTATGTTCATCGTGCTGCTGGCCGTTTTCGGCTTCGGCAGACAGATATCCGAAAAAATGGGCATCGAGATGTACACGGTGCTCTGTATGACGACGTCATTGTATGTGGTGCTGGGCACGGTGCTCAACTGTGCCCTTGCCGACAGCGTGAGCGGAGGAGTTTTCTTCCTGATAAATCTTGCGCTGCTGTTCGTATATTTTATAGTATCCTTCCCTCTCTATGTTACGGGAGTCAATGCTGCGGGAGACAGAGAGATCGCCGATCCCGGCAACCCCCACAATATGCCCGATCTTTATGCGCTTGGAAGAGTGAACAATCTTCCCTCTCAGCCGCAGCCCAATTACAACCAGCAGGCAGACCGCAATATGCCCGACCTCAACGCTCTGGGCGGAGTGAACGGTATGCAAAGGCAGTACACGCAGCCCCAGTACAACAACAGACCGCAGTACCAGCAGCCTGCTCCTCAGCAGCAGTATTATGCACAGCCTCAGGGTCAGCCCATGCAGCAACAGTATGCTCAGCCGGCACAGCAGCAGTATGCTCAGCCCCAATACCAACAGCCTGCTCCTCAGCAGTATCAGCAGCCTGTTCAGCAGCAATACCAGCAGCCGCAGCAGGGTCAGCCTGTGCAGCAGCAGTATAACAATAACAACAGCAATTTCTAAGGAGGCTACATAAATGACTTGTTCTCAATGCGGAGCACCTATCGATCCCGGTGCTGCCACCTGCAAATACTGCGGACAGCCTGTCCCGGTACAGCAGCCCGTATATCAGCAGCCGCCTTATCAGCAGCCGATCTTCAGAGCGCCTGTTGTTTTCCAGCAGCCGATAATGTACAACAACAACCCCAACGCCAGAGCAGGTATCGACCCCTCCTGGCCGGTGAAGAACAAAATGCTTGCCGCCATCCTCGGTATAGTTCTCGGAGGACTCGGAGCACACAAGTTCTATCTCGGGAATGCAGGCCTTGGGATAATTTATCTGCTGTTCTGCTGGACAGGGATACCGGCGATAGTCGGTTTTGTTGAAGGCATAAGCTATCTTATAACCGACGATGTCAGCTTCCAGGTGAAAAACCGCTGCCGCCTGCAATGACCGCAGCCGGACGATGACAAAAACAAACGCCGCAGTTGCTCCGGACAAATTCGGAAAGCTGCGGCGTGATCTATAAACAGGCGGCCCTATGGGAAAGCACAGATTTTCGGTGATAATACCGGCTCACAATGAGGAAAAATATGTTGCAAGGTGCATAGGCTCGGTAAAGAGAGCGGCTGCGTTCTGCGGCAAGCCTGCGGAGATCATCGTTGTGTGCAACCGCTGCACGGACAGGACTGCCGAGATAGCACAGGAGCAGGGTGCAAGGGTCATATACAACGAGGACAGGTGCATCGCTAAGACCCGGAACGCCGGCATTTTTGCTGCCAACGGAGATATTATAGTGACTATCGACTGCGACAACCGCATGACAAAAGGCACTCTGCGTGAGATCGACTCGCTGCTCGGGACCGGCAAATATATCGGCGGAGGTGCTCCGATTCGCTTCGAGAGGTATTCCCTGCCGCTGTATCTAAACGATCTGATCTGCCGGTTCTCCTTTGCAGTCACAGGGCTTTACTGCGGCATCTTCTGGGCGAAGCGGGAGACTTTCAAGGCTGTGGGCGGCTTCGTCGAGATGAAAGCCATGGAAGACGCAGCCACGGCGAAAAAGCTGAAAGCCCTCGGCAAAAAGCAGGGCAAAAAATACACTGTGCTTAAGAAAAACTATCTTATCAACTCGACCCGGAAATACGACGACATGGGCGACTGGCTGTATCTCAAGCTGCTGGTGAAAAACGCAGGAGCTTTCATCAAGGCAGCCTTCGGAGACAAGAAAAAGCTGGATGCTTTGTTCGACGAGCTGTTTTATGACTACAATAAATAACAAGGAGTGCACATAAATGAGAGAACTTGCTTCAAAGGAAGTTTACAGGCTTGAAGAATGCCTGAATGCCCTTGCAGAGCATCACAACGAGGTGTCGAGGAATTTCAAGGGTGCTTATCCGAAAAAGCCTGTTGAAAAGACTTTGGCGTCCTTTGAGAAAGATATTGAAAGCGGCAGGTCGAGGATAGAAGTCATCGAAGAAGACGGCAGGATACTCGGCTTCTGCAAGATAGACCTTGAAGGCTCGGAGGGCAAGGTGGATTATCTTATCGTGCTGAAAGAGACCCGGGGCAAGGGCTACGGGAAAATGCTGCTTGACCGTGCCATGGAGATATTCAGGGAAAAGGGCATCAGCATGATAGAGGTCAGAGTGGTTGACGGCAACGACGCCATCGGCTTTTACGAAAAGCAGGGCTTCAGGATAAACTCACATATCCTGAGGACAGATATCTGAACCCAAACAAAAGCCCGGAGACAGCTTTTAATGTTGTCTCCGGGAGTTTTTATTCTTACTGTTCCTCATCGGCTTTGAGCTTTGAAGCAAGCTTTTGAAGCTCGTATTCGGTTTTCAGGCGAAGGTAGCTGTCGCATCTATCGAACCAGCCCGGGCAGCCGTTTTTATAAAACGGGGTGCAAAGGGGCAGGAAGGTGCAGCTGCGGCATCTTTCGTCGAGAGGCGGCTCTGCACAAAGCCTGTCAAAAAGCTCTTGGTCGGTGACGCCGTCGAAGATATTTCCCCAGGAACGACTTTTCGGCAGATGCTCGCAGTCGAAAAATCTGCCCTCGGGGTCGATGACGATAGACTTTCCCAGGTTGTCCGCCATGCAGGAGTTGAGCCTGAAGGAAGTCGTTCTTTTTTCCCGTTCGGTGTTGTTAATTTTGAGGCTGTCTATGTAGCGGTCAAGCTCCAGCATCTGCTGCGAAAGTTCAATGAAATAGGGCTTTTCCTTCTCCTGATAGAGCGGCGAAAGATATAGTGTGATCTTCTCGTTGTCGCCGAAGCGTTCCTTCATCTCGTCGAGGAAAGGACGAAGTCTGTCGATGCTTTCGCGGTCAAAGTTCACACGGAGCACGACCTTTATATCCTCCTCGGCAAGGAAAGCTATCGACTCCATTACCTTATCGTAGTTGTGCTTTGCTGGGTCGATGTAACGCTTGCGTTCGGTGTAGTCCGTCCTGAATCCGTCCAGCGACACCTGCACTCTGCCAAGGTTCCAGAGCTCCTTTGCTTCGCGGACGAGCTCACGGGTAACAAGGCTGGCGTTCGTTATCATCCTCGATCTGAACTTGACGCCTCTTTCCGCAAGAGCCTTGCAGATATAGGAGATCTTATCCGCACAGACAAGAGGCTCTCCGCCGAACCACGAAAGCGTGATCTCGCCCTCGTGCTTGGTTTCGCAGATGAAGTCAACGAGCCTGTCCGTAGTCTCACGGCTCATAGTTGCAACTGCGTAGCCTTCCTCGTAGCAATAGGTGCAGCGTGCATTGCAGGCTGTGGTCGGAAGTATCGTGTAGGTGCCGAGGCCCTTTGTGACCGGCTGCATCAGGCGTATGAGCTTTAAGTTTTTAAGATATTCCTCGGGCTCATCGTAATCCTCGGGTACAACGAACCTGCGCTTTGCAAGCTCGGGGACTTTCAGGGGATCGGCAAATTCTTCGTCGGTAAGCTGCACGACCTCGCCGGAGAAATTATTCTTCATCAGATTGATGCCGTCCCTCGAATAAGGAACTGTCCACCCGGACAGCCTCAGCCCTTCGCTTTTGGGGCGGTCGGTCTTGATGATCGCTATTACTTTTTCATTTGGTTGTTTTACGGTCTTCATATCATCACCAAGCCTATTATAACACATCTTTTAAGAAAATACAAGGGGCAGGACAGAATCGTACTGCCCTGCCTTGTTTAGTTGTCTTCTTTAGAATTCATAGGGTGTGATCTGATATACGCAGTAATTGAGCCAGTTGGAAAACAGCAGGCTCGATGCCGAGAGCCAGCAGCTCACAGGCTCCTTATCCGGGTCGTTTCCGGGAAAGTAGTTTTCGGGGATATCGGGAGAGAGCCCTCTGTCAGTATCGCGGATATACTCCTCGGCAAGCCTGTACAAGTCATATTCCGGATGACCGTTTATAAAGAAGTCGTTGCAGCCGTCGGTCACGATATAAGGCCCTGTTTCCTCCGACCCGGCTATCACCGAGAGCCTTTCGTTCTTGCTAATATCCTCGGCGCTGATGCCTGTATATCTTGAATGGGGAGCATAGAAATTCCTGTCAAAGCCTCTGACAAGCTCGCTGGAGGTGTCGGTCACGGTATGTCTGTATATGCCCGACAGCTTTTTCTCAAGCTCGTATTTCTGCACTCCGAAATGATAGTAAAGCCCGGCCTGTGCTGCCCAGCAAAGATACAGTGTCGAAGTGACGTGTGTCTTGCTCCATTCAAAGACCTCACTCAGTTCGTTCCAGTAATCGACTTCTTCAAAGCCGAGCCTTTCCACAGGAGCTCCAGTGATTATAAGCCCGTCGTAATTCTTCTGGCGTATCTGGTAGAACGGCAGATAGTTTTTCAGCAGATAGGACATAGGCGTGTTTTTGTATCTGTGTGTCGCAAGCCTTATCATATCCACCTCGACTTGCAGCGGCGAGTTCGATAGCAGACGAAGGAGCTGCTGCTCGGTATCCTGTTTGTCGGGCATGAGATTGACGACTGCTATCCTCAGCTCTCTTATGTCCTGGTGGCGGGCACGTTCTTCTGTCATCGCAAAGATGTTTTCCTTTTTGAGCTTTTCGATGACGGGCAATGTTTCTTTTAATCTTATCGGCATTATCCATGATCCTCCTTTCCGTATAACTTCTTTTGCTCTTTATTCTGTTTCTTCGTTCAGAGCCTGCGTCAGAGCGATCGCCAGCTGATCTGCACAGGATGTCCCTCTGTCTCTGCACTCATTTCCGCGGAGAAGCCTTGCAATATCCTTTGCACGCTGCCCTTCCACGAGCCTGCCTATCGCTTTGAGATTCCCGTTGCAGCCTCCGACGAATTTGAGTCCGTACAGCCTGCCGTCCTCAAGGGAAAAGGTTATTTGTTTTGCGCAAACTCCGCTCGGAGCGAATGTGTATTCTTTCATATCAAAGCCTCCGTTATGCAAGTATCAGCTCTCTCACAAGGGCTGCGGACTTTTCAAGTTCCGAGAGCTTGGTGTATTCACTCACTGAATGAACGCTGTACATACCGCAGGATAGCACGATACCGCTGATGCCCCCTGCGTTGAGGGTGTGGTTGTCGCTGCCGCCGTGGGTGCTGACAGTCTTTCCCTCGAGGCCTGTGCGCTTTGCCGCTTCCAAAAATCTTTTTACTACGGCTTCGTTCTCGTCAACTGAATAGGCCTTGACTTCTACCCTTGTTTCAAAGCCGACCTTCGCTCCGATACGAGCGGCTTCTTCCTTCAGCCGGCTTTCAAAATCCTTTACGGCATCAAGAGCTTTTGCATGGTCGAAGCCCCTTGCTTCTCCTGTGAGAACGCAGCGTTCGGGAACGATGTTTGAAGCCTCTCCGCTTGCGAGAGTTCCGATGTTGAAGGTCGTTTCCGGGTCTGTCCTTCCCTGCGGAACAGAAGCTATCGCCGCAGCTGCGGCTGCAAGAGCATTTATCCCGTTCTCGGGAGCAAAGCCCGAGTGGGACGCCCTGCCTCTGACCTCTGCTTTAAAGGAGATTATCGACGGAGCTTTTATCGCTGCCGAGCCCACGTCTCCGCTCATATCCAGGACATAGGCTGTCTTTGAACGTATCCGCGAGAGGTCGAAAAGCTTCGAGCCCTTTGTATATATCTCCTCGGCCACCGGACAAAGCACTTCAATGTCCCCGTAGGGCTTTCCAGAGCTTATTGCTTTTCTCACTCCTTCAAGTATCCCGACGAGACCTGCCGCATCATCAGCTCCGAGGACCGTATCTCCCCTGCTGGTTATCCTGCCGTCGGGGTGAAGCACAGCCTGCTTCCCGAGAGCCGGAGAAACTGTATCGAGATGAGAAGAGAACAGCAGAGACTCGCGGGAAGGATCCGTGCCTTTTAATAAGGCATAGACATTTCCGGCATTTCCGCCTATAGCTTCTCCGGCGTTGTCCTCATAGACCTCAAAGCCAAGGGACAAAAGCTCCGCTTTTATCCTGTCCGCCATCTGCCTCTCGCCGAGGCTCGGAGAGTCTATGGAAACGAGCTGCGAGAACAGCTTATACAGTCTGTCTTTATCTGATACGCCAGACATTAGATCACCCCTCAATCCGGCAGCGTAACGCTGTCAGGAGTTTTAAGCTTGTGGGCAGGGTCGAGGCTCAGGCTCTCTCTGCCTGCCGGCTCTTTCCAGATCGTGTCGTAGTCCGTCGCCGGGATAACAAGATCGTAGAAGGTCGAGCCGAAGTAATCCTCTCCGTCCTTTTTGCGCTGTGTCGCAGCAAAGTCGTGGAAATATGTGTTGTGAGAGAAGGCAGGTATCTGATACAGGTCTCTTGCATAGCCCCAGAGGTTTTTGTAGTCGGTGAGGCGATGCTTTGCAGGAGCTATGTATTTTGAATATCTAACATCGAACCTTGCAAGGGTGACGTAAAGCCTTATGTCCGGATCCGTGACGTAATCTCCGAACAGGAAGCGCCTGTTCTCAAGGCGATTTTCAAGCTGATCGAGCCCTGCGAAAAATACTTCGTAGGCCTCAGAGAAAGCCTCGAGGCTCTGGGCAAACATTGCGCGGTAGATCGCATTGTTCACGTTCTCGAACAACCACCAGTTCAGCCTGTCGATCTCCTCGCGCAGCTCCGCGGGATAGAGATCGGGTGCGTTCTCTTTGTGAAAAGGCTTGAAATCCACCTCGAAATAGTTGGTCAGGCGGTGGTAGTCGTTGTTGACGACCTTGCCTGTCTTATAATCAACGAGTGCAGGTACGGTCGGCCTGCCGGCGTAGTTCTCGTCTGCCGCATAGTAAAGCTCACTTAAAAACTGTGCTCCCGTTTCGGGATTGATATGACCGGGAGAATTGACGAATTCCCAGCCAAGGTCTTTTCCGCCGGTATCGCGTGAAAAGTCACGGTCGGCCATCTCTGCTTTTATCGCATCCTCAAGGCCCAGCAGTTCACGGACTATCGATGCTCTGTTGGACCAGTGGCAGCCCTTTGCCCAGAAGAGGATATAGCGGTCTTTTTCGACGGGGTTCTTTCCCTCGCCGAAGCCTGTGTCGAAGCGGTTTTTCTGACGGATGAAATTGCCTCTTCCGTCAGTCTCGTTTTTCTTCTCGCTGGGACGGACTCTTATCTGTCTGCCGTTTACTTCAATATATTCAGCCATTTCCTTCACCTCATTTCTCTTTGATCCATTTGTTTGCAGGGTCGCTGCTGAGAGCCTGTCTGCCATGGGGAGTGCCCCAGTATTTCTCGAAGTCTATCTCCTCCAGGAATCTTGCGTTGAAGGTCTCGAAGGCGCTTTCTGTCTTTTTCTTCGGGTTGGCGAAGCTCTTGAAATATGTGTTGTTCTTGAACGCAGGTATCTCCCAGAGGTCTCTTGCGTAACCCCAGAGATTGGGATAGTCGATCAGCCGCTTCTTTGTGTGTCCGAGCTGATAGGTATAGCGGATATCGAGCCTTGCAAGAGTCACATAAAGCCTGACATCAGCGTCGGTGATGTAGTCGCCGAACAGGAAACGTCTTCCTGCCAGCCTTTTCTCCAGCAGATCAAGCGCTGCATAAAAGGCGTTGTAGGCATCCCGGTGGGCCTCCTTTGAACGAGCGAAGGATGCCCGGTAAACTGCATTGTTCACGTTGTCGAAGAGCCATTTGTTCATTTGGTCGATACGTTCTCGAAGAACCTCGGGATAAAGATCGGGAGCGTCTTTTTTGTGGAATGGTCTGAACTCCACCTCAAAGTAATTTGTCAGCTTGTTGTAGTCGTTGTTGACGACCTTGCCTGTCCTTTTGTCGATCAGGGCAGGGACAGTCGTTCTGCCGTCGTAGTTCTCATCTGCGGCGTAGTATGCCTCAGAGAGGAACCTTATTCCGAGCTCCGGGTCGGTGGAGTTCTCGTTATATACAAACTCCCAGCCGAGGTTCTTTTCGTGCTTTCCGTGTGCGGCAAGGTTTACGCTTATGGCGTCTTCAAGACCCAGCAGCTCGCGCACTATGGAAGCACGGTTCGACCAATGGCAGAGCTTTGCCCACACAAGGTGATACCTGCCTGCCTCTATCGGGTTCTTCCCTTCTCCGAAGCCTTCTGTGAAACGGTTGGGCTGGCGGTGGAAATATCCGTCCGCATCTACTTCCGTATTTATCTCGCGGGGACGGACTCTTATCTTTCTGCCGTCCACGATCTCATATTCATAGCTCATAGCTTTTCCTCCTTTATCGCTTTTTCAAGGCGGCTCAGCGCCACTGCAAGCACAGCTCTCGGGCAGGCAAGCACTATCCTCTGGAACTGCTCCGAGCCTTCCCCGAAGATATGCCCTGCGTCGAGCCACAGCTTTGCTTTGTGTATTATCAAATCATTGAGCCTGCGCCTGTCAAGCCCGAGTGCCGAAAGATCTACCCACGCAAAATATGTTCCTTCCGGCTCGACGAGTTTGAGCTCCGGCAGGCGTTCCTTCAGAAAGCTTTTCAGGTAATCAAGATTGCCGTAGATGTATTCTTTGCATTCTTCAAACCACTCGCCGCCGCTCTGATATGCTGCCTTAGCGGCAGCAAGTCCGAGGGTGTTGTATTCGGTATAGCCGAGGGTCGAAAGTTCCTTCCTGAAACGGTGTCTCAGCTTTTTGTCCTCAATGAATATATGCGATATCTGCAGACCTGCAAGATTGAAGCTCTTGCTGGGCGAAGTGCAGATCAGCGACCTGTTTTTGAACTGAGGGCAGGCGTTGGTAAACACCGTGTGCTTATATCCTGTGCGAACAAGATCGCTGTGTATCTCGTCGGAGATGACGAGTACGTTATATCTGCCGCAGATCTCTCCGATGCGTTCAAGTTCCTCTTTCGTCCACACTCTCCCCACGGGATTGTGCGGAGAACAGAGGATAAAGAGCTTAACGTTATTGTCTTTTATCTTCTGCTCGAAGTCATCGACGTCGATAGTGTATCTTCCGCCGCTGTAAATAAGCTCGTTTTCAACGAGCCTGCGGCCGTTGTCCTTTACCACCGAGAAAAAAGGGTAATAGACCGGCGGCTGGATAAGCACCGCGTCGTCTTTTTCGGTGAAGACTCTGACCGCTGCCGAAAGTGCGAAGACCACTCCCGGGGTAAGCACGGCGGAATGAGGGTCGGGGTGATAGTCAAAACGCCGGGAATACCATTTCAGCACGGCTTCAAAATGATCTTCTTTCGGGACTGTGTAGCCGAAGATACCGTGGTCTGCCGAACGGCGGATGCTTTCGATTATCTCCGGGGCTGTCCTGAGATCCATATCCGCTACCCATAGCGGCAGAACATCTTCTGGATAGCCGCGTTCGGCTTTGAAATCATATTTCAGGCAGCTTGTGCCGTGCCGTTCGATCACGGTATCAAAATCATATTTTTCCAAAGCTATCCCTCCAGTGCCTGCTTCAGATCGGCTATAAGATCATCGGTGTTTTCGAGCCCGACGGATATCCGCAGAAGCGAATCGTTTATGCCGAGCTTTTCTCTGAGCTCGAGCGGAACGTCGGGATGTGTCTGCACGAGCGGATATGTGATAAGGCTCTCCGTTCCGCCGAGGCTTTCCGCAAAAGTGAAGAGCCTGACTTTTTTTAGTATCTCAAGGGCTGTTTCCTTTGTGTCGGTATGCAGAGAGATCATGCTGCCGAAGCCCCTTGCCTGGGAAAGATTGAGCTCGTAACCAGGATGTGACGGCAGCCCTGTGTAAAAGACTTTTCTGATCCTGCGATGAGAGGTGAGCCATTTTGCTATCTCAAGTGCGCTTTGCTGCTGACGCTCCATTCTCACCGCAAGGGTCTTTATGCCCCGTTCAACGAGAAAGCTGTCGAAGGGCGAAAGAGAAGCCCCTGTGGTCTTGGCGATAAGACGTATCTGTTCGTTGAGTGAAGCATCGTTTATGCAGATAAATCCTGCGACGGTGTCGTTGTGCCCCGACAGGAATTTGCTTGCGCTGTGGATCACGACGTCGGCTCCGAGAGACAGGGGATTCTGAAAAAAGGGAGAGAGAAATGTGTTGTCCACTGCAAGCAGAGCACCGGCCTCGTGTGCGGCTGCAGCTGCGGCGCGAAGGTCTGTTATGTGCATCATAGGGTTGGTCGGAGTCTCGATGTAAATCGCCTTTGTCCCGGGACGAATAGCAGCTTTAAGAGAGTCGATATCGCTTGTGTCCGCGTAGCTTATCGTCACTCCGTTTTTGCGGCTTACAAGCTTGTGCAGCCTGAACACTCCGCCGTAAAGGTCCTGAGAACAGACGATGTGATCTCCGGGAGAGAAAAGCTCGAAAAAGCAGCTGATAGCAGCCATCCCCGATGAAAAACCCACCGCGTATCCTGCATCTTCAACAGCTGCAACTATCTCCTCGGTGTGTGATCTTGTGGGATTGGATTCACGGGTATAGTCGAAGCCTGTGCCGTTGTGTCCTGTCTCGGTATGGCTGAAAGTCGCGGTTTGATATATTGGGAACGAAACGGCTCTGAACGGGTCGCTGAGAGCGTTTTCTTCCCTGCCGTGGATACATCGTGTCTCGATCGATCTGCTCATTTTTCTCTCTCCTTTGCCGAAACGGCGCTGTCATCGCAGCGCCGTCTTATCATGCTATCAGTCGCTTATATAGCCCGTTCCGTCAAGCCTTTCTCTGCCGTGAGGCAGCAGCCAGCTCTCTATCTCGGGGCCTTTGGGTATGATGCTGTATATGTTGTCTATCTGGCAGTCAAGATGATAGTGCTTCTTTATGGCATCGAAATTCGTTGTGCCGCCGAAGGCATCTATGGAATAAAGGTCTCTTGCATAAGCCCAGAGGTTCTTGTAGTCTCTTATGCGGTTGCGGTCAACTCTGAAAGCGTTGTAATATGCGCAGTCGAACCGTGCAAGGGTCACATAGAGCCTTACATCCGATTCCGTTATCTTGTCGCCGAAGAGATAGCGCCTGTTTTCGAGGCGGTCTTCAAGCCAGTCGAGTCTTGCAAAAACCGTGTCGTAGGCTTCCTCGTAAGCCTGCTGGCTCTTGGCAAAGCCTGCTCTGTAAACGCCGTTGTTCACTTCGTGATAGATCATCTCGTTTAATGCATCGATATCCTCACGAAGCTCCTCGGGGTAAAGATCGGGAGCTCCGGGCTTGTGGAATTTCCTGAATGCTGTCTCGTAATAGATGGTCAGGTTCCAGTAATCGTTGTTCACCACTTTCTTCGTCGTAACGTCAACGAGTGCCGGAACAGTTGCATTGCCCTTGTAGTCGGGGTCGGCATTCAGATAAAGCTCGTTTAAGTACTTCACTCCGAGCACAGGGTCTCTGCCCTCGGGGTCAAGGCTGAATGCCCAGTCGCCTTTGTTGTCTTCCGGTCTCTTGGGGTCAAGAGTTCCGAGGCTTATAACATCCTCGAGACCGAGGAGCTTTCTGACTATCACCGAACGGTGTGCCCAGGGACAGACAGGAGCCCAGATAAGTCTGTATCTTCCTGCCTCGACAGGCAGCTCTCCCTCACCCTCTCCGAAAGGTGTCGTGAAACGTATCTTCTGGCGCTGATAGCGTCCTATCTTATCATATCTTGTTTTGCTGTTGAGCCATTGGTCTCTCACTCTTTGATTCATTTATCTCACTTCCTAACTGTCGAAATCGGGGTTGCCGAAACGATGTCCCACGGGAAGGAGGAAATCCATTTCCTCCATTTTTCTTTCCCGGTCTTCACCGCCGGCGAAGATGACCATTCCTGTCTTTTGTCTGCGGAAGCCGAATTTCTCATACATTGCAACTGTCTGGGGATGGGTGTAAAGTATCACTGTCTGTCCCTCGAGCTGCTTCAGTATTGATTCTATCAGCAGCCTGCCGAGCTCTCTTCCGTGGTAGGCTTCGTCAAGCGCGATATTGTAGATCGCAGCCTGGCACAGACCGTCGGATAAAGCTCTGCCGCAGCCTATCAGTCTGCCGTCGTCATAGATGAAGGCAACAACAGCGCTGTTTCTGAAAACTCTCTCCTGCTCCTCTGCCGAGAAATGACTCAGCCCGTAGAAGCGGAGCAGCTCTGCGACTGCTTTCCAATCGACATTCTCTTTGTCTGTTTTGACTGTAATGCTCATCACGCATACTCCCTGCTGCGGTCGTTGGGTCCGTCCCAGACCGAAAGGTCGGGTCCCTTTGAAAGTATACCGAAGGTGTTGCGCGAGGGATTGAGAAGATAGCCTCTCTTTATGCCGTCGAAGCTGGTGGTGTTCTTGAATGCAGGGATGGAATAGAGCTCCTTTGCGTAGTTCCAGAGATTCGGGAAATCAATTAGCTTGTTGCGGTTCACCCTGAACGCAAGATTGTATGCAGCGTCGAACCTGACCAGCGTTACCCATAGCCTTATATCGGAATCTGTCAGCCTGTCGCCGAAAAGGTATCTCGAATGGGAGAGCCTTTCCTCCAGCCAGTCGAGCCTTGCGAACAGCTTGTCGAAAGCATCGTTGTAGGCTTCCTGGCTTCTTGCGAAGCCTGCTTTGTAAACGCCGTTGTTGACATCATTGAAGATGATCTCATTCAGTTCGTCGATGTCCTTGCGGAGCTCCTCGGGGTAAAGATCGGGAGCTCCGGGCTTGTGAAATTTCTTCCACTCGACTTCAAAGTAATTTGTCAGCTTGTGATAGTCGTTGTTGACTACCTTGCCGGTCTTGAGATCGACTATCGCCGGCACAGTCGCTCTGCCTTTATAATTCGGGTCGGTGCGGAAATACACGTCGTCAAGGCTCTCAACTCCAAGAACGGGATCAACTCCGCCTTCATCGTCCGAGAACACCCAGCCTCGTTCTGTCCTTATGGGGTAGGTCACACCAGTGCTGATGACATCGTCGAGCCCCAGCAGAGCAAGAACTATCCTCTGTCTGTGTGCCCAGGGGCAGACGGGAGATACTATAAGTCTGTATCTTCCCGCCTCGACGGGGAGCTTTCCCTCTCCTTCTCCGAAGGGAGTCGTGAAAAGGTTCTGTTGTCTTTTGAAGGCGCCTGTTGCCTTGTCGATCTCGGGCTCGAGCTGACGTTCAAGATATCTGTTTACCTCAGCCACAGCTCTCACCTCTTTCAGTTTATGGTATTCTCGTACTGCGATGCATCGGGAGCTGTGTCAAAGCCGAATACCTCGTTGCCGTACTTGGTGAGGGTGCCGTCTTCACGGAGCTCTTTCAATACTGCATTGATCTCCTGACGCAGAGCATCGTTTTCCTTGGAGAAGATATAGTAGGTCCAGGAGTTGTCAGCAATAGTTCTTGCTTCCTCCTCGGGAACGTCAACAGCTACAAGACCGTAGTTGTAGTTCTTCTCGTATTCAACAGCCATTGCCTTGTCCATGATAGTGAACTCGACTGTTCCGTCATAAACTTCCTGTGCGATATTCGTTCCCTGCTCCACATACTCTACATTGATAGCCTTGTCGGGGTTCTTCTCGTTCCATGCTTCGATAGCGTTCGTTACCGAGATGCCTGCTGTGCCGTGGAAGCTCTTGCCTGCTGCATCCTCAAAGGACTTTACGGAACCGTCCTTGGTGAGGAACACATAGCTTACCGTATCATAAGGGAAGGAATAGAGATAGGTCTCTGCACGCTGTGCATTATAGGAGAAGTTGTTTACTCCGATGTCGTAGAGACCGGACTGAACGCCTGTGAATACCGAGCCGATATCCGTAACGACGATCTCCAGGTCATACTGGGGAAGTCTGTTGAACACTTCCTTGAGCACCTTGAAATCGTAGCCTGTAACGGTGCCGTCTTCTTCAACAACTATGTAAGGTGCAGGCGAACCCATTGTTGCAGCCTTGATAGTTTTTACATCTGTGCTTCCGCCGCCTGCGTTGTTTGTGCTGGAATCTGACGAGCCGCATCCTGTGAGCAGAAGTCCCAGTGCTGTTATTGCCGAAAGTATTATGTTTCTTGTTTTCATGATAGATCTCTCCTTAGATAATATTTGATCTTGTTTCAGATCACGTATTCGGGCTGTTCGAGAAGGTGCATCTTTGCGAAGAAGTCCTTAGCCCTCTGTGTTTTCGGGTGAGCGAACACTTCCTCGGGGGTACCGTCTTCGACGATCTTTCCGCCGTCGAGGAATATCACTCTGTTTGCAACTTTTCTTACAAAGCTCATTTCGTGGGAAACGAGCAGCATAGTGAAGCCTTCGGAGGCGACCACTCTGATAGTCTCCAGCACCTCTCCGACAAGCTCGGGATCGAGGGCTGATGTCGGTTCGTCAAGCAGAAGAAGCTGAGGTTTGAGAGCAAGGGCCCGGGCTATGGCAAC
>CAMVOF010000030.1:0-16694 GCA_947169055.1 uncultured Clostridia bacterium | reverse complement strand
CCTCCCGAGGTGCTGTTCGTCTCCGAAAGCGGAGTGAAAGACCGCAGGGACACCCTGCTGCTCGAACAGGCAGGTGCGGACGCAGTCTTAGTGGGTGAAGCGCTGATGAGAGCTCCCGACATCGCGGCAAAGCTGGCAGAGCTGAAAGGCACGGAGCTATGACGAAGATAAAGCTCTGCGGAATGATGAGACCCTGCGACATCGAAGCCGTGAACGAGCTTCGGCCCGACTACTGCGGTTTTATCCTCTCGCCGGGATTCAGACGAAGCATCGGCAGGGAACAGTTCGACGAACTGTACAAAATTCTGGACAAAAGCATCTGCTGCACGGGAGTGTTCGTGAATGAGCCTCTTGATAACGTGCTGAGCTTTTCCGAAAAGCTGGGGCTCATCCAGCTCCACGGGAAGGAGAGCGGCGATTATATTACGGAGCTTAAAAAACTCACGGGAAAGCCCATATCGAAGGCCTTTGTGATACGGGAGGAAAAGGACCTTGAAAAGGCGCTGCAAAGCCCTGCGGACTATATCCTTCTGGACAGCGGGACAGGCACGGGAAAGAGCTTCGACCACTCGCTGATAAAGGACGTGAACCGACCCTATTTTCTCGCAGGAGGCCTCGAAGCCGAAAACGTGGGGGAAGCCATAGAAAGGCTGCATCCCTTTGCGGTGGACGCAAGCAGCAGCCTCGAAACAAACGGATACAAGGACAAAACAAAAATGGCGGAGTTCGTGAACGCCGTCAGGAGAAAAGGATGATTGATATGACAAATTCAAAAGGACGCTTCGGCGTTCACGGAGGACAGTATATCCCCGAGACGCTGATGAACGCGGTCATCGAGCTTGAGGAAGCCTACGAGCATTACAAAAACGACCCCGAATTTGTGAAAGAGCTTGACGAGCTTCTGAAAAACTACGCAGGCAGACCTTCGCTGCTCTACTACGCCGAAAAGCTCACAAAGACCCTGGGCGGAGCAAAGATATACCTCAAGAGAGAAGACCTGAACCACACGGGCTCACACAAGATAAACAACGTTCTCGGACAGGCTCTCCTTGCCAAGAAAATGGGCAAGACCCGGCTTATAGCCGAGACCGGAGCAGGTCAGCACGGTGTTGCGACTGCCACGGCTGCGGCACTTCTCGGGATGGAGTGCGTGGTCTTCATGGGAGAAGAGGACACCAAGAGACAGGCTCTCAACGTTTACCGCATGAGGCTGCTGGGCTCGGAGGTCATCCCCGTCACCAGCGGAACGGCAACGCTTAAAGACGCTGTTTCCGAAGCCATGCGCGAGTGGACCAGCCGCATCGACGACACCCACTACTGCCTGGGCTCTGTTATGGGACCTCACCCCTTCCCGACCATAGTCCGCGACTTTCAGGCTGTTATCTCCAAAGAAGCCAGGGAGCAGATACTTGAATACGAGGGAAGACTTCCCGATGCCGTCATCGCCTGTGTGGGCGGCGGCTCGAACGCCATCGGCAGCTTCTATAATTTCATAAACGACGAAAGCGTCCGCCTTATCGGCTGCGAGGCAGCAGGCAGAGGCATCGACACATTCGAGACCGCAGCCACGGTGAACACAGGCCGTCTCGGCATCTTCCACGGAATGAAGAGCTATTTCTGCCAGGACGAATTCGGACAGATCGCACCAGTTTATTCCATTTCGGCAGGTCTCGACTACCCCGGCATCGGACCCGAGCACGCCCATCTTCACGACATCGGCAGAGCAGAATATGTTCCTGTCACCGACGACGAGGCAGTTGACGCATTCGAGTTCCTGTCAAGGACAGAGGGCATTATCCCCGCGATAGAATCGGCACACGCAGTTGCTTACGCCATGAAGCTGGCACCTACCATGACCAAGGATCAGATAATAATAATCACGATCTCCGGCCGCGGAGACAAGGACTGTGCCGCTATAGCACGTTACAGAGGAGAGGATATAAATGAGTAAGATAAAGGAAGCTTTCAAAAACGGAAAGGCTTTTATCCCGTTCATCACCTGCGGAGACCCGGATCTCGAAACCACGGAGAAGCTGGTGCGTGAAATGGAGAAAAACGGAGCCGACCTTATAGAGCTGGGCATACCCTTTTCCGACCCCACAGCCGAGGGTCCGGTGATCCAGGGGGCAAATATCCGGGCGCTTTCGGCAGGCACCACGACGGACAAGGTCTTTTCCCTCGTCGAGCGTCTGAGAAAAGACGTAAAGATACCCCTGGTGTTCATGACCTACGCGAACGTTGTATATTCCTACGGTGCAGAGAGATTCATCTCCCGGTGCAGCGAGCTTGGCATCGACGGCATCATCCTGCCCGACCTGCCCTTTGAGGAAAAGGAGGAGTTCCTGCCCCTTTGCAGACAGTACGGAGTCGATCTTGTCTCGCTGATAGCACCCACCTCCGCCGACAGGATAGCCATGATCGCAAAGGATGCAGACGGCTTTATCTACATCGTTTCCTCCCTGGGAGTTACGGGTGTCCGCTCCAAGATAACCACCGACATCGCAAAGCTTGCCGACGTGGTAAGGCAGAACACCGACGTTCCCTGCGCAGTGGGCTTCGGTATCTCCACACCCGAGCAGGCAGCTGACATGGCGAAATGCGCAGACGGCGTTATCGTGGGCTCGGCGATAGTAAAGCTCATAGCACAGCACGGCAGAGATGCAGCAGGTCCCGTGGGCGAATACGTCCGCTCCATGAAAAGCGCCATAGAAGGGCTTTGAGCGGAAACAGTGAAAAAGTAAACAGAGAATAACGAATAGTGAACAGTTAAGGTGTCGCCTTCGGCGATGATTTAAAGATCCTCCGCAAAGCGGACTCCTTTGCTGTTCACTATTTGCTTTTCATCCTTAACTATCCACTGTTTCCGGCAGGAAAAAAGATAAAATATTTATATCAGTCTTTTATATTTAAAGTTGACATAAAAGGGGTTTTGTGGTATTCTTATTATCGGGGGTGTGCGCTGTGATCGTTTCAAATGAAAAGGATTTTAATAAGAGGATCAAGGAGATCCTTATCACCGAGGAGCAGATAAAAGAAGCTGTTGCAAAGTGCGGCGAAGAGCTCAGCCGGGAATACAGCGGCAAGCCTCTGCTGCTCGTCTGCATTTTAAAGGGCTCATTTGTGTTCCTTGCCGACCTTGCGCGGAGCATTTCAATCCCCTGCGAGGTAGGCTTCATGGCTGCGAAAAGCTATTTTGAAGGCACTTCCGCCGAGGGAGACGTGAAGATAACCTACGATCTTGCCCAGGATATAAGCAAGTATCATGTGGTGATAGTCGAGGATATAATCGACACCGGCAAGACCCTTTCGGCTCTGGCGAAGATGCTCAAGGAAAGAAACCCTCTTTCTTTCAGGATCGTCACCCTGCTGGACAAGCCCGACCGCAGACAGGTCAAGCTCGATGCAGACATCTCTCTCTTCACCATACCCGATCTTTTTGTTATCGGCTACGGGCTCGACTGCGGCGAATATTACCGCAACCTGCCCTATATTGCTGTTTACGACGAAAACGCAGGATAGGGAGGAGCGCCATGTTTGAGAAGATCTTCAAGCTGAAAGAGCACAACACCGGCGTCAGGACCGAGATCATTGCCGGCGTTACGACTTTCATGACCATGGCCTATATCCTTGCGGTGAACCCCGGCATCCTCGGAGACCCGACGGGTGCAGGCATGGACCCAACAGCTGTTCTTATCGCCACCTGCATAGCTTCGGTCATCGGCTGTATGTGCATGGGACTCATCGCGAATATGCCCTTTGCCCTTTCGGCAGGAATGGGGCTCAACGCCTATCTCTCCTTCACGGTCTGCGGACAAATGGGAGTCTCGTGGCAGATGGCTCTTATGGCGGTGTTCATCGAAGGAATAATCTTCATTATCCTTTCGGTGACGAACGTCAGAGAAGCCATATTCAACTGCATACCGATGCAGCTGAAAAAATCCGTGTCCGTGGGCATAGGGATATATATCGCATTCATAGGACTGAAAAACACAGGGCTCGTTGTCAAGAGCGAGAATACCCTTGTGGCTCTCGTCAAATTCCACGAGAATTTCAGGACCAGCGGCATCTGGGCTCTGCTGGCAGTTGTCGGCATCCTGCTCACCTTCACCCTCTACATAAAGAAAGTCCCCGGTTCTATCCTCGTGGGAATGTTCGCTATCTGGGGGATAGGGCTTATCTGTCAGGCTGTCGGGCTGTATGTCCCGGACGAAGAAGCAGGCTTCAGCACCCTTTTCCCCACCTTCGAGTTCACCGATTTCTCGGCTCTGGGAAACACCTTCGGCAAGTGCTTTGATGCTGATTTCACCAGCGTGGGGATATTCGATTTCATCGTGATAATCTTCGCCTTCCTGTTCGTTGACCTCTTCGATACCATAGGCACTCTCATCGGCGTTACAACAAAGGCCGGGATGCTGGACGAAGAGGGCAAGCTCCCGGGAATAAAGAATGCCCTGCTTGCGGACGCGATCGCGACTTCGGCAGGAGCAGTCCTCGGAACATCCACCACTACCACCTTCGTTGAATCCTCGACAGGCGTCGGCGCAGGCGGAAGAACTGGCCTTACGGCTGTGGTGGTCGCAGGGCTTTTCCTGCTCTCGATGCTCTTTGCTCCCATATTCGTGGCTATCCCCTCTTTTGCAACGGCGGCGACTCTCGTGGTGGTGGGATTTCTGATGTTCTCCTCGATCACGGAAATAAAATTCAGCGAGGACGATATCCCCACATCCGTCTCGGCTTATCTCTGCATAATCGCAACTCCGCTTTTCTACAGCATCTCCGAGGGTATATCCCTGGGCATCATCTCCTATGTGGTGCTCAATACCGTGACGGGCAAGGCAAAGAAGGTGCATCCGCTGCTGTTCGTGCTGGCGGTGCTCTTCGTTATGAAATATGTTTTCCTGTAAAACCTCGACACAAAAATTCGCCGGCTTATCATAAGCCTGTCACATTTGTGCGGTAAGGTATAATATGGCATTATGGCGTCTGAGAGACGTTTATTTAAAAATCGAGCTTTTTGCGAAGCTTTGGAAGGAATGATCTGATACATGATAGAGGTGCAGAATCTGTCGAAGCATTTCGGCGATAAAAAGGCGGTGGACAATATCTCGTTCAAAGCCGAGGACGGAGAGATACTGGGATTCCTCGGGCCCAACGGTGCCGGAAAATCAACGACCATGAACATCCTCACAGGATATATCTCGGCGACCGACGGCTGTGCGCTGATCGACGGGATAGATATCCTCGAAGACCCCATAAAGGCGAAGCAGAAGATAGGCTATCTGCCCGAGCTGCCTCCCCTTTATCTCGACATGACCGTAAAGGAATATCTCAATTTCATTTACGACATCAAAAAGTGCAAGCTGCCGAGGAACACCCACCTCAAGGATATCTGCAGCCTTGTGAAGATCGAGCACGTCTATAAGAGAGTTATAAAGAACCTCTCGAAGGGCTATAAGCAGAGAGTCGGCCTTGCTCAGGCACTCGTGGGCAACCCCAACGTGCTTATCCTCGACGAGCCCACGGTGGGTCTCGACCCCAAGCAGATAATCGAGATAAGAACTCTTATCAAGAAGCTCGGCCGCAATCATACGGTCATCCTTTCCTCCCATATACTCTCCGAGGTGCAGGCTGTCTGCGACAAGATAGTAGTTATCAGCGAAGGAAAGATAGTCGCTAACGACACCGAGGACAACCTCTCGAAGAAGCTCTCGGCAGACCACAGGCTCTCTGTCCGCATCGAAGGCGACAAGGATAAGATCATAAAGCTTATCGAGAGCATAAAGGACGTTGAGGAAGTCACCCTCGGCGCCAAGCACGACAGCAATGTATATGACTACAAGATAGAATCCAGGGAAGGCTCGGATATAAGACGCGAGCTGTTCAGGCGCTGTGCCGACAGAGACTTCGTTATACTCGAGATGCGTTCCAGCGAGCTTTCGCTGGAGGATATCTTCCTCAAGCTCACTATGGGCGAGAGCTTTGACAACGACGGAGGTGAGAACTGATGGGCGCAATATTCAGAAGAGAGACCCTTTCGTATTTCACATCTCCCATAGGCTATATCTTCCTGGCAGCTTTCTATGCTTTTTCGGCTTTCAGCTTTTCGCGCCAGTCGCTGATCTACGGAACTACCTCCATGGACGGTATGTTCCAGGAGATAATGATAATACTTATCGTGCTCATCCCCATACTCACCATGCGCACGCTTTCCGAAGAAAAGAAAAACAAGACCGACCAGTGCCTTCTTACGGCACCTGTCAGCCTTGGCGGTATAGTTGCCGGAAAGTTCCTGGCAGCCTTCCTGATCTATGTGCTGGGTATAGCCATCACCCTTGTTTATGCCATCGTCATCGCAGCCTTTGCGACACCTGACTGGATGGTCATAACAGGCAACATCATAGGCCTTACGCTGCTGGGCTCGGCATTCATCTCGGTGGGCATCTTCTTCTCGTCCCTTACCGAGAACCAGGTCGTTTCGGCTGTTATAAGCTTCATCGGCATGGTGATGCTCTATCTGCTGACAAACGTCAGCCAGGTCATCCCCACAGACTTCATCGAGAACCTCATGCCCGATCTTTCTGCCCTCTGGCGCACGATCATCGTTGAGATCATCGTCGTTGCGCTGACGCTGTTCTGCTTCTTTATGTTCGGCAAGAAGATCGCAGTTCTCATAATCGGCGTTATAGCAGCGATAGTTCTGGGCACCTTTGCCGTCAACGGCGAGGTCGTTCCCAAGATACTCGAAAAGCTTTCGTTCTGGGAAAGATATGTTGGCTTCACCTACGGCCTCTTCGATCTTTCCAACGCGCTCTACTTTATCAGCGCGACCGTGGTATTCCTGTTCCTGACGGTCAGGGTGCTCGAAAAACGCCGCTGGGCTTAAAGGAGGGATCTCAGATGGACGAAAACAAAGAAAAGAATACAGCCCCGCAGGCTGAGGATACCGCCGGCGAGGCAGCAAAAGAAAAAGTCTCCGCTCCTATCGAGGACCTTCTGGGCGATGTGGTGAAAGCACAGAAGTCAGGCAAACTCTCTTCCAAGAGCAAAAAAGCAGAGGAAGAGGAGGAAGACCGGGAAAACGGCTCCGAAGAGAAGAAGCCCAAAAAGGAAAAGACAAAGGCGAATATGCGCCAGATAAAGCACGGCATGAGCGCAACGATACTTACCATAATCTTCGTTACCGCCGTGGTGCTGGTGAATGTCATCGCAACCATAATCTTTGACCGCTATCCCCTTACCTTCGACCTGACCAGCAAGAAGAAATTCTCCATTTCCGAAGAGTCGATAGATTACGTCAAGACCATAGAATCCGATGTGCTCATCACCGTTTTTGCCACAGAGGAGGATTTCTGCTATCTCAGCGACTACACCAACCAGGCCGTTGAGGTAATGAAGAAATACGCACAGTACAACAACAAGATAAGCTACCGCTTCGTGCCCATAGATTCCAACCCGGACGTCGTTGCGGATTACGACTCCGATTCGGTTTCGACCTATGATATAATCGTGGAAACGAACCCGACTTCGGATATCAAGAGAACAAGAAAGATACAGCTCACAGACCTGGTGACCTTCAACAACGAGTTCCTGGAGAGCCTGAGCAATTACTACGGCGTTACCCTCGATTCTTTCGTAAAGCAGTACGGTCCGCTGACAGTGCTCCAGGCATACGGCTCGGCAGTTGAAGCTTCCCGCGCCGACGAAGCCTTCGTTTCGGCATTCATGGCTGTTGCCGACCCCAACCCCACAAAGGCAGTCTTCCTCATAGGAAGAAACGAGGCTACGGAGCTTCCCTATCTGCATACTCTCCTCGAGGCTAACGGCTATTTCGTGGAGGATGTTGACATCACCAAGGAAGAGATCCCCGAGGATGCTACTATCGCAGTTATACCTGCTCCTAAGACGGACTACCTCCCCGAAGAGGTGGATAAAGTCGCAAACTTCATCGACAACGACGGCAAGATGGGCAAGCACCTGCTCTACTGCGCTTCAATCCAGCAGGGCATAACCTCCAACCTGGACGAGCTCCTTGCGGAGTACGGCATCGAATTCGGCGAAGCAGTTATCTGCGAGCAGGAAATGGACTACTACTATCAGGTGCCCTATCAGTCCATAGCCGCAAATGTCTCCGATAACTTCACTCAGGACGTTTCAAGCGATTCGCCCCAGCTGCTCAATCTCTGCTCGCGTCCCATAAAGCTTCTGTTTGAAGAACGCGGAAGCACAGCTACGGAAGCCTATGTAACTTCAACAGTCAGCGCCTACACGGCGGATATGAACTCCGGCGAAACTGTCACAAAGGGACAGCAGATATATACCGCTGTCGCAACAAGAGCAGTTTATTCCACCGAGGACGGCACACCTACCTACAGCAATATCATCGCCTACGGTGCAGTGGAGACCCTCTCGGACAGCTATTTGCAGTATGCTCAGTTCGATAACAGAGAGTATGTCCTCAGCCTGATGAACGGCGTCACAGGAAAGACTCGCTCGGGCATCACTATTGAGCCTACGGTCATCCAGGCAGAGCTCTTCCAGCTCACCGAGAAGCAGACCTCAGTCCTCCAGTGGACATTCACGCTCATAATCCCGGCGATAGTCCTCATCACCGGCGGTATCATCTGGTACAGAAGAAAAAATAGATAAGTCGGTCGCTGCGGCGACGGCGCTTGACGCGGTCGGTGCCCCGACAGGTCTTGACGCGTGACGCAAGCAGAGCTTGCTTACATCGAGTGGAAGAAAACATATCCCACGCGAACAAAGCCTTGTGGGTGTCGAATCACGCCTAAGGAATGTGCTGAATTATAAATCGTTGCACGCTCTTGTTGGGGGCTTTCCGATCGGTCGCAGCGGCGACTGCGCGATCCCCCTTCGGATACAATAATCCATCGGATATTTAGCTGTTCTGAAAAAGCCTAAGCCAATAGAGCTGTCCTCTTCGCGTGGGAAACTGACCCTTTCACGCAAGAGTAAGCGCACTTCCGCGACACGCGTCAAGAAAAAACAGTGTCAACGCGAACTCATTCAAAAAGTTTCCTGCCTCCCCTCCGGGGAGGCCTGGCAAAGCTTGCCTTATCCCCTATTGAAAGCTGGTGGGGGAATTAAAAAGAGAAGGTGATTTTATTAACGGAAAGATACAGGGTATTATTATCGGAGGCGTTGTGGTGGCGGCTCTCGGAGGAACGCTGGCGTTCCTCGAGCTGACCGGCGGAACGAAGGACAGCTCCTCGGCTGACGAATCCAAGGCTGTTATAAAGCAGGTGGATGAGGATGCAGTCGCAACGCAGATAGTCGATGTCTCGGCAGAAGATATAATGTCGGTAAAGGTCGATAATCAGTTCGGAGGATATACCCTTGAAAGACCTGCCTCGGGCAAGAGCGAGTGGAATATCGTCGAGCTCACGGGGCTGAACCAGGTCGCAACCTATAAATCGGATATTGCCGAGGATATAGCCCAGCTCGAAAGCTATAAGACAGTTGAGGAAAACGCTTCCGACCTTGGGAAATACGGCCTTGCCGAACCCGACACGACCTTTACCGTCAGCTTTAAGGACGGCACGGAGCGTACCTTCCTTATCGGAGACGTTGCCACGAAGAACCGCTACCGCTATTTCTGCGAGAAAGGCAGCAGCACAGTCTATATGGTGGTCAAATCCGTGCTCAATCATATGATCGACAGGAAGGAAGACCTTGTGAACCTTGCGCTGATAAACGATACCTCGGGCACAGACGCCTACGGCGAGCTCAGGGTAAAACGCCGGGACCTCGGCTACGAGATGGTCTTTGTTCAGGATCCCAACGAGGACGAAGCCCTTATCTCGGCGCAGATAATGACCGAACCCATCTACGCGAACCTGAACATCTCGTTCTCGGCAAAGATCACCCACGGCCTCTACGGGCTTTCGGCAGCGTCGGTCGAGAAGATCTTCCCGACGGAGGAGGACTTCAAGACCTACGGGCTTGACGATCCCCTCTGCACCGTGACTTTCACCGGCGAGGGATACGATTACGGCCTCAAGATAGGCAACGGCATACACGCCACCGACGAAAACGGCGAGGAGATCGACGAGATAGCAGCTTATTACTGCTATGTAACAGGCGTCGAGGGAGAAGACTGCATCTGGCAGATAGATGCAGAGAACCTGCCATATGCGACCTTTATGCCCGGTGACGTTATCTCGCTGATGACCACAAACAGGATAGAGAATATCGAGACAATGAAGGTCAAAGCCGACGGCAAGGAGCATATCTACGAGCTCACTGTTGACGGCGACAGCCAGGTGACAAACGTCAGAAAGGACGGCAAGGAGCTTGATGTCTATAACTTCAAGGGACTCTATCAGTACCTGCTCTCCTGCCCGACCAACGAGATATACTTCGACGAGGTAACAGGCGAGCCCGAGCTTACTGTGGAGATCAACCTCCGCGACGGCGAAAAGGACGTCCTCGAGATCTACCGCGAGAGCGCAAGAAGATCCCTCGTTGTCCTGAACGGACGTCCGTCATACAGGATCGAATCCCGCTGGGTAGATGGCTTCCTCGAGAATATCGAACTGCTTGACAGCGGAAAAGATACAAAAAATTATACTGAGTAAGGAGAAGATGAAAAAATGGCAGAGAAAAACACCCCGTTTTTTACCTATAAGGGAGTGCCGCTGGTGAGAAAGGGCAATGTGCTCTATTTCGGCAATATGTACGACGACTATATCGTTGAGCTGACCGTCCTCGGCACCGAGCCCCAGGGAGGCATCGAGCTTGCTAACAAAGTCAGGATGAGAAAAATGGCAACAGACCTCACCCTCCCTCCCAACGAGCAGATCGTAAAGAAGGCAGAGAAATCGAATCTCTACGAAGCCCTTGACGTAGCCTGCGCCTGGCTGAAAGTTTAAACGATAAAAAGCAAGACCCGTGAAGCTTTGAAAACTTCACGGGTCTTTTGCTTTGCTGAGAAAGATCACACGTTTATCTCTATGGTCCTGCCGGAGGGGATGTACTGACGGGTCTTGACCCCCGTGAGCTCGAACATCCTCTTCGAGGCTTTGATGCCGTCGGTGTCGGCGTATTTGTCCTGGAGATAAACTATCTCGGAAATGCCGCTCTGGATTATTGCCTTGGCGCATTCGTTGCAGGGGAAAAGGGAAACATAGAGCCTTGCGCCGCGCAGCGAAGCCTGGTTGCTGTTGAGTATGGCGTTGAGCTCGGCGTGGCAGACAAAGGGGTATTTCGTGTCGAGGAAAGCTCCCTCTCTTGCCCAGGGCATCTCGTCGTCGCTGCAGCCTGTGGGCATACCGTTATAGCCTACGGATAGTATCTTGTTGGCGTCGGAAACGATGCAGGCACCCACCTGAGTGTTGTTGTCCTTGCTCCTTCCTGCCGAGAGCAGGGCGATACCCATAAAGTATTCGTCCCAGCTTATGTAGTCGGTCCTTTTAGTGCTGCTCATCTGGCTTTTCCTCCTTAAAGCACTGCGTTGGCAAGCATGAGCTTGATGCGGTTCTCCTGGTTGACTTTTGTGGCTCCGGGGTCGTAGTCGATAGCCACGATGTTTGCATCGGGATAAGCCTCTTTGATAACACGGCTCATTCCCTTTGCAACTATGTGGTTCGGCAGACAGCCGAAGGGCTGAGTGCAGATAATGTTCTTTGTGCCCGTCTCGGCAAGGGCAGCCATCTCGGCGGTGATGAGCCAGCCTTCTCCCATCTTAACGCCCTGATGCATATACCTGTCGGCGCAGCGGCGGAGATGCTCGAAATCATGCGGCGGCTGGAATACTCCGTGATCCTTGATGACCTTTATCTGCTCGCGCTGGAATTTGTAAAGCACCTTGTAGCCTATCTGATAGAGTGTTGTCATCCTGCCCTTGGTGCCGTAGAGGTCCTTGTCGTTCAGCAGGTCGGAGCAGCAGTAGAGCACGAAGTCCATAAGTCCCGGAACATTGGGCTCGCAGCCCTCGGAGAGCAGGAACTTGTTCAGGTCGTTGTTTGCAAGAGGAGAGTATTTCACATAGATTTCTCCCACGATGCCCACCTTCGGCTTTTTCTCCTTGCTTCTCGGTATGGCTGCAAAGTCGTTGAGCATTGCGCGGTATATGGGCTTCGGGAAAAGATAGTCGTTCTTTTCCATGAGCTTGCCCAGACGGTGCTGCCAGCGTGTCAGCAGCTCGTCGGTCTGACCCTTGTGAAGCTCGTAGGGCTTGCACTGGTTGTAGAGCAGCATCAGCATATCGCCGTACATAACGGCATAGATGAGCCTCAGCGCTATGGCCGGGGTCATGGGGAATGCAGGGTTCTTTTCAAGTCCGCTGAAATTCAGCGAGATAACAGGCACCTGGGGATACTGCGCGGCTATGGCCTTTCTTATCAGGTGGATGTAATTCGATGCACGGCAGCCTCCGCCTGTCTGGGACATTATCAGGGCGACTTTGTCCACGTCGTACTTGCCGCTGTTGAGAGCGTCGATGAACTGGCCGATGACCAGCAGCGCAGGATAGCAGGCATCGTTGTGGGTGTTTTTCAGACCCTCGTCGATGACTCTTCTCGAGTTGTTTTCCAGCAGCTCCATGTGGTAGCCGAAATGCTCATATACCTTGATTATCAGCTTGAAGTGTATGGGCAGCATATCGGGCACGAGGATAGTGTAGTCCTTTTCATTTCCTCGGTGAAGACAGGCTTTTTAACTCTGTCGGAGCCGCCGATGGTGAAGGGCTCGGCTTTTTTCTTGCTCATTTTCTCTCCTCCTTCTCCTCAAGTGCTGCCGCAAGTGAACGCAGCCTTATCTTTGCCGCACCGAGATTGGTTATCTCGTCGATCTTTAGCTGGGTGTAGAGCTTGCCCCGTTCTTCAAGTATGGCACGGACTTCGTCTGTGGTGACTGCATCTATACCGCAGCCGAAGGACACCAGCTGTACAAGCTGCATATCCTCGTTCCGGCAGACATACTCTGCCGCTCTGTAAAGGCGGGAGTGGTAAGTCCACTGGTTGAGCACGTCAAGAGGCGGAACATCCACAAGATTTGAAACGCTGTCCTCTGTTACGACAGCGAAGCCCAGAGATGCGATGAGCTTGTGTATGCCGTGGTTTATCTCCGGGTCGATGTGATAGGGCCTTCCCGAAAGCACGATAGTCTTTCTGCCCTGTTCTCTTGCCTTGGCGATGATCTCCTTGGCCTTCTGCTCGATCTCTCTGCGGTATCTCACCTGCTCGGAGTAAGCCTTGTTAAGCACCTCTGCCACCTGCTTCTGGCGTATGCCGTAGTTGGAGAACACCTCGGCGATGACCTTTGCAACGTGCTTTTTCATGTTGATGTTAAGATAGGGCGCTATGAAATTCTTGTTGTTGAGCTCGGGTATGTTCGCTTTCAAAAGCTCGGGATAATATGCAACTACCGGGCAGTTGTAGTGGTTGTCGGAACCGCCTTCGTCCATGTTGTAGCTCATGCAGGGGTAGAAGATAAGATCCACTCCCTTGTCCAGCAGGCTCTGGATGTGTCCGTGGCATATCTTTGCAGGATAGCAGACTGTGTCCGAAGGGATGGTCTGCTGTCCCTTGTAGTATGTATCTCTTGTGGAACGCTCGGAGAGCACCACCTCAAAGCCCAGCTCGGTGAGCAGGGTGTGGAAGAAGGGCATAAGGTCGTAGTAGTGCAGCGCAAGGGGGATGCCCACTCTGGCTTTCGGGTTCTTCGGCTTCTTTTCCTCGTAGCCGAGAATGGTCTCGTACTTGAATTCCACCATGTTCTCGACCTTGTTCTCGATCTTTATGCCGGCGCCCTTTTCGCAGCGGTTTCCGGAAACAAAGCGGTGTCCGTCGTTGAAGCGGATTATGGTCAGATTGCAGTGTGCGGTGCATCCGCGGCACTGAGTCGCAACGGACTTGTATGCAAATTCCTGGAGCTGCTCTTTCGTCAGCAGAGCAGATGTTGGCATAGCAGCCGAGCGCTCCTTTGCAAACAGCGCACAGCCCAGAGCTCCCATGAGCCCTGCGATAGCCGGACGGATAACGTTTCTCCCAAGCTCCATCTCGAAGCTGCGGAGCACTGCATCGTTAAGGAAAGTTCCGCCCTGAACAACGATGTTCTTGCCCAGCTCTTCAACGCTCTTTGCGCGGATGACTTTGTATATCGCATTCTTGATTATGGACGACGAAAGACCTGCCGAGATGTCCTCAACAGAGGCTCCGTCCTTCTGAGCCTGCTTTACCGACGAGTTCATGAATACCGTGCAGCGTGAACCCAGCTCGACAGGGGCTTTCGCAAAAAGTCCCAGCCTTGCAAAGTCGGCTATCTCGTAGCCCATAGCCTGAGCAAAGGTCTGAATAAAGGAACCGCAGCCGGAGGAGCAGGCCTCGTTGAGCATTATGCTGTCGATCGCGTTGTTCTTTATCTTGAAGCACTTGATATCCTGTCCGCCGATGTCGATGATGAAGTCAACATCGGGGCAGAAATATGCAGCCGCCTTGTAGTGGGCAACAGTCTCAACTATACCGAAATCCACACCGAGGCCTGCCTTTATCAGATCCTCGCCGTAGCCCGTTACAGCCGAAGCCTTGATGTTCAGCCCGTCGGTGGAGAGATCGTAGATATCCTCCAGCTTTGCCGCGATAACATCCAGCGGCTGACCCTTGTTCGAGCCGTAGTACTGGTAGAGCAGCTTGCCCTCGGGAGTTATCAGCACCAGCTTGGTAGTCGTGGAGCCTGCGTCGATACCGAGGTAAGCGTCGCCGCGGTAGGTCTTTATGTCCTCGTATTTCAGGTCGGACTGCTTGTGCCTCTCTACGAACTCCCGGTAGTCCAGCTGATCCTTGAACAGCGGCTTGCCGGTAACGATGGTGTCCGAGCCCTTGGAGTTCATGATCTTGTCGAGAGCCTCGTCTATCGTCATCTCTTCGCCGATCTTCTGCGCGTGGAGTGCCGAGCCGAAGGCCATGAAGCAGGGAGCAAGCTCCGGGAAAACTGCGTGGTCGGCGTCGAGCTTCAGCGTGTCAACAAAAGCCTTGCGCAGTCCCGACAGGAAGGAAAGAGGTCCGCCCAGGAAAAGCACCTTTCCTGCCACCTTTCTGCCCTGTGCAAGTCCGGAGATGGTCTGATCCACAACGGCCTGGAAGATCGAAGCCGCGATGTCGGATTTCTTTGCGCCCTGGTTGAGCAGGGGCTGGATGTCGCTCTTAGCGAAAACACCGCAGCGTGAAGCAATGGGATAAAGCTTCTCCGCCTTGAGGGAAAGCTCGTTGAGCTCGTCGGCAGTAACGCCGAGAAGGCTTGCCATCTGGTCGATGAAAGCACCCGTGCCTCCTGCGCAGGAACCGTTCATTCTCTGCTCGACACCGCCGGTGAGGAAGATTATCTTTGCGTCCTCTCCGCCGAGCTCCACTACCACATCAGCGTCGGGATAGGTCTTGTTTACAGCCGTGAACGCCGAAAAGACCTCCTGCACGAAGGTCATGCCGCAGGCTTCAGCGATACCGAGACCTGCCGAGCCGGTTATTGCGATGCGGAAACGGGTGTCGGGGTACTTCTCGCCGATGATCTTCAGCTGCTCGCCCACAGTCTCCCTGACCCTCGAGAAATGCCTCTCATATTTGTTATAGATTATATCATCTCCGTCAAGGATGACCGTCTTGACAGTGGTCGAACCGACGTCGATGCCGAGAGAATACGTATTTTCCATAAAAGCCCTACCTTTTCACGAAATACTACATTTTTCAGCCTTATAACAAAAGACTATTCACAATATTATACCATAATATATCTATAAAAGTCAAGCTTTTTTAATTCACCCACCAGCTTTTAGTTCCCCCACCAGCTTTCAATAGGAGTATGAGGTGACCTTTGCCAGGCCTCCCCGGAGGGGAGGCAGGAGTCTTTTGCGAATGAGGCTGCGTTGACACCGTTTTTTTAATTCACCCACCAGCTTTCAATAGAAGGATGAGACAACCTTCGCCAGGCCTCCTTCTAAGGGAGGCAGTTTTTCTTTGCGTATGAGGCGACGGTGCAGCCGTTGGGAGGGGCTTGCTGCGAAGTGTTCTGTCAGGCTTGTTTTTGGAATAGGTTAAAATCAAAAATACAAGTGTGTGTCCGAAGGGGTTTGGGGGCGATCGGAAAGCCCCCAAGAAGAGCGTGCAGCTATGTTGAGTTACGCACAAAGCCTCGGACGTGGAAGAACCCCTCCGCCCTTCGGGCACCTCCCCTTTCAGGGGAGGCTTTTTTGTCCGCTCAAATACCAAAAGAGCATCAATAAGCCTCCTCTGAACAAGAACACTGCGTGGTTCTTTGAACACTCCGTGGTTCTTTGAACACTGCGTGGTTCTTCGGGAGGGGAACCGCGTTAGCGGTGGAGGGGTTCTGCTACGCACGAAACATATCTTTGAACAACACATAGCAGTACGCTCTTTTTTGGGGGCTTTCCGATCGGTCGCTGCGGCGAGTCGCTGCGGCGACGGCGCTTGACACGTCACGCAAGCAGAGCTTGCTTACATCGAGCGTTAGGTAAGATATCCCACGCGAGCAAAGCTTTGCAAAGGGAAAGGCACGTCTAAGGGTATGTGTAATATTATAAATTTCCGCACGCTCTGTTGGGGGCTTTCCGATCGCCCCCAAACCCCTTCGGATACACATCTTTTTTGTTGGCAAAGATCAGCCCCCGAACCCCTTCGGATACAAACCTTAATCTTTAAACACAGCCTTGATAGAACACCTCG
>CAMVOF010000029.1:0-16992 GCA_947169055.1 uncultured Clostridia bacterium | reverse complement strand
CAAGCAGAGCTTGCTAACATCGAGTGAAAGAGAACATATCCCACGCGAGCAAAGCTTTGTGGGAGCTGGATTACGCTTAAAGCTGTGTGTAATACTAAAAATCGCAGCACGCTCTTGTTGGGGGCTTTCCGATCGCCCCCAAACCCCTTCGGATACACACCTTAATCTTTAAACACAGCCTTGACAGAACACCTCGCAAGAAGCTAATCCCAACGGCTGCACCGCCGCCTCATCCGCAAGGGCGCCCACCTCCCTTAGAGGGAGGCCAAGAAAAGCCTTGCCAAGCGCACGATTGAAACATTGGTGGGTGTATTAAAAAAGTGGGGGTATTAAAAAAACTTGACAAAAGGGGGGAGAGTTGGTATAATATTAGAATAGGTTAATTGTGTCCGGAAGGAGGATAGCCGTGGCTACAAGAGTTGGAATGGTGTCGCTTGGATGCGCAAAAAATCAGGTCGATGCCGAGCGAATGCTGTATATGCTTAAAGAGGCAGGCTTCGAGATCGTTGCAGATGCTGCGCTCTCGGATGTCGTTATCGTCAATACCTGCGGCTTCATAGAGACCGCTAAGCAGGAAGCTATAGATACTATCCTCGAGTTTTGTGCCCTCAAGCAGGAGGGCAGGATCAAAGCCGTGGTTTGCTCCGGCTGTCTGGCCGAAAGATACCGCGACGAGATAATCAAGGAGATCCCCGAGCTCGACGCCGTAGTCAGCATCGGCAGGAATTCCGATATCGTGCAGGTCATAAGGGACATCTACGCCGGAGAAGAGCACATCAAGGCCTTCGGAGAAAAGGAAGACCTGTCTATCGAGGGCGAAAGGATACTCTCCACAGAGCCTTTTTACGCATATCTTAAAATAGCCGAGGGCTGCGACAACCGCTGCTCTTACTGCGCGATCCCCCGGATAAGAGGCCGTTTCCGCAGCAGACCTATGGAGAATATAATAGAAGAAGCAAAAGACCTTGCCGGAAAAGGCGTGCAGGAGCTTATAGTCATAGCCCAGGATACAACGCGCTACGGCAAGGATATATACGGCGAATACAAGCTGGCGGAGCTTTTGAGAGAGCTTTGCAAAATAGAGGGCTTCAAGTGGATAAGAACGCTCTATGCCTACCCCGACAAGATAACCGACGAGCTGCTGGACGCTCTTGCAGAGGAGGAAAAGCTGGTAAAATACCTCGACATCCCCCTGCAGCACTGCAATAAGGAAGTCCTCAAAAGGATGTACCGCGGCGGTGACAGAGAGAGCTACACAGCCCTGGTGAAAAAAATAAGGGAGAGAGTCCCGGGGATAGTCCTCAGAACAACGCTCATCACCGGGTTCCCGGGAGAAACGGAAGAGCAGTTCGAGGAGCTTTGCGAGTTCGTCAAAGAGATAAAATTCGAGAGGCTCGGCTGCTTTGCGTATTCGGCGGAGGAAGGAACACCTGCCGCTGAGTTCGACGGCCAGCTTTCTGTGAAGATAAAAGAAAAGAGAAGCGAGATAATAATGGAGGAGCAAATGTTCATCTCCGACCGCTTCAACGAGAGCCGCCTGGGACAGACCATAGAAGTCGTCACCGAAGGCTTCGACAGATACGCCGAATGCTGGTTCGGACGAAGCGCTGCCGATGCTCCCGAGATAGACGGCAAGGTGTTCTTCACAAGCGACAGAAAACTGCGCGCAGGAGAATTTGTTCTCGTTACCGTTGATGATATAATGGATTATGACCTGCTCGGAACAAGAGTCTGAACAGACTGAAAGGACACATAATACTATGAATCTTCCAAACAAGCTTACAGTACTGAGAGTAGCATTGATACCGTTTTTCCTGCTGTTCGTGCTGGTGTACGAGATACCGCACCACATGATCTGGGCGCTGGTGGTATTTACGCTGGCATCTATAACAGACGCCCTCGACGGACACCTGGCAAGAGCGAACAACCAGGTCACGACCTTCGGAAAGTTTCTCGATCCCCTTGCGGATAAGCTGCTGGTAATGACGGCACTTATCGCATTCACCTTTGAAAGACTTATCGATCCGATAGCCGTTGTGATAATCCTGTCGAGAGAGTTCATGGTGACGGGTCTGAGACTCGTTACCGCTGAGGAAGGCATCGTTGTGCCTGCCGGTATCTGGGGAAAGCTGAAAACTGCCTTCACGATGATAGCGCTGGTGGCAGTCATGGCTCTCCAGATATTCTACCCGAAATTCGACGCAAAGGGAAGCCCGGACCTCAACTGGAGTTCGCCGATCTTCCTTGTAAACGAAGCCCTCATCTGGATAGCCGTTGCACTTACGGTGATCTCGGGTGCGGTGTATCTCAAAGCATATTGGAAGTATATAGATTCGAGCAAGTGATACCGGAGCGGAGGCCACAGCTATGGGAGTCAGCTTACAGATAAGAGAAAACCTGTCCGAGCTGCTTTTTTCAGAGCTTTATGATACGGACGATACCGACCTGCTCGTCGAAAGGAGCAGAGCCACCAAGGAAAGACCCGTACCCAGCGGAGAACCCCGCGAGAACCCTTTGTTCCGCAGGATACTCCGTTCGATGAAAGTAAAGCTCGATTTCAGTGCTCTGCGCGATTATTATTTTTCTTCGCCAATGGGCCGCGGAAATATCCTTATCTATCCGTACAAAGATACGGAGTATTTTCTTGCGCTCGATCTTCACCGCGACCGCCTCGAGGATACCGACGCAGTGGTGCTTGCTGTGTATTGCAGCGCAAAGAAATATGTGGTGCTCAAGGACATCTTCGAGCTTTTGCAGAAGAATTCCCAGATGGAGGTCAAGCTGCCGGTAACGGAAGCTCCCCTTATCAAAGCTGTCCTCGAATCCGACAAGAAGCTCGTTTATTATAACGGAGATAAGATACCCGTGGCGGACAGAAAGACCCTTGAAGAGCTGCTCTGCGAGGGCGAAAGCCTGACATGGGACCCGGAGAAGGAGAAGAAGCCTCACGAAGAGCATCCTGCACCTGAACCTGCGGTCAAGGCTGAGAAAAAGAGCTCTGAGTCTGCTCCGAAACCGGAGCCAAAGCCAAAGCCGAAACCTGCTCCCAGACCCGAGCCAAAACCTGAGCCAAAACCTGAGCCCAAGCCGGAACCGAGACCTGAGCCGAAGCCAGAGCCCAAGCCCGAGCCTAAGATGAAGACCAAGCCTATCCGTGAGCCGGAGTTCAAGCTCGACCCTGTTGAGCTGGAGATCGAACGGAACAAGGAGATCATCGAAATGCTTGAAAGGCGTATCCGGGAGCTTGAAGAAAAGAAACTGACAAAGGAAGAAATGAAATGAAGCTATACAATTCCCTTTCGCACAACATCGAAGAGATGAAGGCCAACGAGCCCGGAAAGATAAAGATGTACACCTGCGGCCCCACGGTCTATCACTTTGCCCACATCGGCAACCTCAGGACCTACATCATGGAGGACGTGCTGGAGAAATTCCTGCGCTACGAGGGCTACGATGTTACGAGAGTCATGAACATCACCGACGTGGGACATCTGACCTCTGACGGCGACACAGGCGACGACAAGATGCTCAAGGGAGCAAAGCGCGAGCATAAGACGGTCATGGAGATAGCAAAGTTCTACACCGACGCTTTCTTTGCGGACTGCAAAAAGCTCAACATCAAGATGCCGGACGTTATCGAGCCTGCAACAGGCTGCATCGACGAGTTCATCAGAGTTATAACAGAGCTTCAGAAAAAGGGCTATGCCTACGAGGCAGGCGGAAACATCTATTTCGATACCTCGAAGCTCGATAAGTATTATGTTTTCAGCGACTTCCGCGAGGAAGACCTGGCTGTTGGAGTCCGCGAAGGCGTGGAGGAAGACAGCAACAAGCGCAACAAGGCGGATTTCGTGCTTTGGTTCACAAAGTCGAAGTTCGACGACCAGGAGCTCAAATGGGAAAGCCCCTGGGGTCTCGGTTATCCCGGCTGGCATATCGAGTGCTCCTGCATCTCCATGAAGCATCTGGGCGAGTATCTTGATATCCACTGCGGAGGCATAGACAACCAGTTCCCCCACCACACAAACGAGATAGCCCAGAGCGAAGCCTACCTCGGACACAAGTGGTGCAACTACTGGTTCCATGTACACCACCTGAACACCACGGGCGGAAAGATGTCCAAGTCCAAAGGCGAGTTCCTCACGGTATCTCTCCTTGAAGAAAAGGGCTACGACCCCCTTGTTTACCGCTTCTTCTGCCTCCAGTCCCACTACCGCAAGACTCTGACTTTTGATTGGGAGAATCTCGATAACGCCAAAGGCGCTTACGAAAAGCTCACAGCCCGTATCGCAGCGTTTTATAAGAATAACGACAATTCCCCTGCCGACGAAGAAAAGGCAGCAGCGCTCAGAGAGGCTTTCAAGAATGCCCTCGGCAGCGACCTCAATACGGCGCAGGGACTCACCGTTCTTTACGATGTCCTGAAATCCGAGCTGTCCGGCAGCGCAAAGCTCGAGCTTATCGACGAGTTCGACAAAGTGCTGGGGCTTGAGCTCACAGCCCATGCAAAGAAGCTCCTCGATGAGCAGAAAGCCGCAGTGGACGATATCCCTCAGGAAGTGCTCGATCTCGTTGAGCAGAGAAAGCAGGCTCGCAAAGACAAGAATTTTGCCCTTGCCGACGAGCTGAGAGACAAGATATCGGCACTCGGCTACAGCATACGCGAGACAAGACAGGGCACAGAGATTACAAAGAACTGATTCGGGAGTGACAAAATGAAAGGACCTGATTACACAAAAGGCAGTCCGTTCCGCCGAAACAAAATGAGGGTGTATTTCCAGTTTTCGATGATCGGACTTGTCTGTGTGCTGATCGTCGTGCTGATCTCGGCATTTGTCGGCAGGCAGAAAAAGATAGACTACTCAGACTCCGATTTCGTCCAGCTGAGAGAACCCTCCGACAGCGCCACGGTGGCAGTCTTCGAGACCACAGAGGGCACCTTCAAGGCAGTGCTCTATGAGGACGAGGCTCCCGAATACTGCAAGTATTTCAAGGACCTGATCGAGGACGGCTATTTCGACGACACCTACGTCTGCACGATAATCCGCAACAAGGAGCTTATCGGCGGATTTATCGGAGGCAGCAAGACCGAAGACGGTGCTGCCGGAGACGACACCAACAACGACAAGATAATTATCGAGGTATCGCCCAATATGCTGCCGGTGAACGGGGCCCTGTGCTCGCTGGTGCAGCAGAGCGGATTCTTCACCAAGGCAAAGGCAGGCAGCCTTTTCACAGTGCTTGGTGATGTGGTGGATAACGAGGAGCTCCGCGCTCTCGATGCAGAGGACGTAAACGGCTTCAAGCGTGTCTCGGAAGTCTTTGAAAAATACGGCGGTGTTCCCTCCTGCCTGCAGGCCTACACCATATTCGGACAGGTCTATGACGGCTGGGACACCCTCGAGAAGATATCCCACACCGAAGTCGCACCTGTTGACGACGAAGACGACGAGGAAAACGTGAACCGCAAGCCCGTCAAGGAGATAAAGATAACAAAGGCCTATCTTTCCACCTACGGCGAGCAGAAGCAGAACGGCTTTGTGATCCCTGAGAAGCAGGAAGAGAAAAACGAAAGCAGCACCGAAGACAGCGCTGCCTGAGATAAAAAGCTGAAAAACAACAAGACCCGGAAGCTCAGGCTTCCGGGTCTTTATTATGCCGGGGATTTATTCCTCGGTCTTTCTTCTGTTTCTCTTGACGGTTATAACGATAACTCCGCCCAGGAGAGCAGCGCCTGCTGCAACGGGAACAGCCGTCGGGATAACAACGCCTGTGGGGATAGTGCCCTGGCGGGTGTTGGTGAAAGCTGCCGTTGTATCTTCTTTGAGATAGGTGTCTGTTATTGTGGCTGAGTTTGTTGCAATTGCAGTTCCTTCATCAGCAGCATCGCCGGTCTTTGTGTCGCCGGTAAGAGCAACTGAGGGAACATAGTCCTCTTTGTCCTCTGTGATCGTGTAGGAAGCACCCTTGGGAAGACCTGTGAGGGTAATGCTCTGTCCGTTCTGGAGGTAGAAGTCGTGGGTGATCGTGCCGTTGGAATCAGCAGCAAGCTGTAAGCCGTCAACATCTGCAACTGCATCTGTGATCGTGTTGGCAGCAGTCATTACAGCTGTCGTGTACTCCGTTGCGCTGTTCTTTGTGGGAGCAGCAGTATAGTTGCCGCCGACCGTTACGGCAGCACCGGGAGCATTAGTGATAGTTACCGTGAACTTGAAGAACTTGTCTCTCGAAGCCTGGTTTCCGTCAACAGCTTTGCTGAATCCAAGATCAACGGTGGAGTAGTCATTTACATACGCAGTAGTCTTGTTGCCTGTAGTAGAAACTGTATATGTGGTTGTATTTGGATCAGCTTCGGCAGATATTGTATTGGTCTTTGCAAAGGCTGTATCTATCACCTTATCATACATTACATAGCTATCTACTGCAAGTTTGTGAGTAGTTCCGTCAAGAACATCCTTGACATAAACATCCAGAGTTCTTGCAAGCGGAGTGCTTCTTGCAGAGAAAGCGCCTGTGGGTGTAGTCTCGGTGATAACATAACGATATACGCCGGGCTCGGGGAAAGAAACGCTGCTGAAATCAACAGTGAACGTGCTTGTAGCATATTTCTCGTCAGCGCTTCCGGCACCGGAAGCACCTGTTATGCCGTCACCTTCGGCACCTGCTGTTGTAGCTGCACCCTGTGCAAATGTAGCTGTTCCGACTGTCGGAGTACCGATACCTGCATAAACATCGATATGATCGGAGTCTGTGGCTTTAGCTGCCGCGCCGACTGCGATAGAATAACTGAATGATACAGCAGGGCATACAGCGTCGCTGTCCATAACAAGATACTTGCTATATTGTGCCGTGCCGCCTGTAACAGCTGTATAGTTGAACTGCTGCGGTGCTTCCGATGCGCTTGCCGGCAGAGCCATCATTCCTGCTGCGAGAACCGCAGCTGCCATTCCTGCAAAAAGTCTGTGCATTTTCATTTATTTTCCCTCCAAAATTATTGTTCTTCTTCCTGGGTCTTCTCGCGGTCGCTGCGTTTCATGAAAACTATCAGCAGTATCAGCGCCGAAAACAGCGCAAAGGCTGTGATGCCTCCGCTGCCGGTGATGGCGTTGCCGTTGTCGGGAGAGCTTGTGTCCTGCGGGGGAGCAGCTTCGCTGCTGTCCTCGCCGGTGTCTCTCTTCCGGCCCTCTGCTGCACCGTTTGAAAACCTTATATGATCGGGTTTCTCGTCCGTCCCTGCGACAGTTGCCGCAACAACGCACATCAGCCCGTCTTCTTCCGTGTTTGTAACGAACACCGTGATGTCGTATATCCGGTTATCGAGTTTTACGTCCTCGTCGCCGGTGTCGAGCTCTTTCACGGTATATTTATATGTTCCCGGCTCGGCGATGCTTATGGTAAACGCTCCGGATCCTCCTGCCTTAACGGTCAGATGATCGTTGTCAGGCTTCGGGGTCAGCCCGTCGTCCTCGAGGATAGACAGCTCGTAATCGTGTTCGCCGTCAAGGTCCTCTATTTTGTCGCAGGTGACAGGTATCTCGGCAGTGATCGCTTCATAGGCCTGCGCCTGAAAAGCTGCCGAAAAACAAAGCAGCAGGAGCGCACACAATGCTCCGCCGAAGCAGGCTGTGAGCCTCTTTGAAAGCATCAATGGCACACCCCCGTTTCGTTTTGATTCATTATAGTAATATGATCGTTATTCGTTGATATAGCAGAACACGACTATCCTTGCAAGGCTGTCGCCCTCAGAGCAGGTGGAGAGCGCAATAATGCGCCTGCTGTCGGGCTCGTAACCCAGCTTTCCTTTGAGATACTGCCGTGTTTCTGCGGCTTTTGTGGGGTCGAAGACCTCGTTGTCCCTTGCGCTGATGCTCATAGCCGCAAAGACCTCAAGGGGATAGACCGCTCTTGCGTCCTTGCCGATTATCAGCGTACCTGTGCGGTGATCTTCAAGATAGCTCCGGTCAAGGAAATCGTCCAGAGCTCCGAACATCTTGCCGTACTCCATGTGGTGTCCGTACACCAGCAGGTAATCGTCCGTCATTTCGGGCGAGCAGCGGCTGTCGAGATAAATGCTTCCCGAAAGGGAATACTCTCCGAAGGGATCCTTGTTGAGGTATTCGGTGTTGTCCCTGCCCTGCATAATGGGGTAGTCGATGTTCGTGTCGTCTATAGTCAGCCACGCCACCATATCGTCCGTTATCGGAGAATTCAGCGCAGCCGAATTATCGCCGTAAGGGTCCGGCTTGTATTTCAGGATATCTTTGTCCAGCGTATGGCTGTAAACATAAGCCGTGTCGTAGATGCACCAGAAAGCTATCCCCAGTGCGATCAGAAGCACCAGCCGCAAAAGCCGGTCATACAGGTCGTTTAGCGTTTTCAGAAAACGCCGTCTGCCCTCAGCCATGGTTTATTCCTCGGATTCGCTCCTCTTCTTCTTAACGGAGAGAATGATTATGCCTGCAACTATTGCAACACCGATAGCAACGGGAGCTGCGATGGAAAGGATAACGCCTGTGGGGATCGTGCCTTCCTTGTTGTTGGTGTAAGCAACGGTCGTATCTGCCTTGATACCGGTATCTGTGTCCGAAACGATACCGTTCGTTGCGATTTCATCATCAGCAGCAGCGTCGGCATCTCCGGCAACTTCAGCAGAAGCGGTGTACTCGCCGACTGTTTCAGTTATTGTGTACTTAGCTCCGTCGGGAAGTCCGTTGATAACGATGCTCTGTCCGTGCATAAGGTAGAAATCCTGTGTTACTGCGCCGGCAGAACTGGTGGTAAGAGTTGCGGGATTTGAAATACCCTGAAGAGCAGAATTGATGCTTGCATCGGTATTGAGCGCACCGTCAGCATTCGCAAGAACAACATCAAGCTTGGTGCTGTCGCCTGCGCCGGTGATAGCAACGGTAAATTTAAAGTACTTGTCCTTGGAACCCTGGTTGCCGGTAACGGTCTTGCTGAGGGTAAGGTCATGGGAAGTATATTCGTTGTTGAAGGCTGCGCTCTTGGTATCAGCTGCTGTTGTGATAGCGGCCTTAGCCTTTGCGGTCACAACATCGGAGTAAACTACGATGCTTGAGATAGCGAGCTTTTTGTTGGCAGTTACAAAACCGCCGTCTACAGAAGAATCAACGATGAAAACGTCAAGAGTTCTTTCAGCGTTGTCAAGGGCAGTAACTTCAGCTCGGTTGTCTGCTTCTGTCAGAGTGTAGCGGTAGATACCGGGCTCGGGGAAAGCAACGCCCGAGAAGTCGATGTTAAAGCTGTCGGTGACATACATCTGAGTGTCTTCATCGAATGAACCGTAGAGACCGGAAGCTTCATCATCATTCAGCTTGGTGCTTTCGTTGGTGAACGAGATAGTCGTTTCGGCAGCAGTCTCGGAAGTAAGAGCTGTGTCGCTGTTGTACTTAACGCCGGTCATAATGCCTGCATAGACATTATAATCGTCAGCGCTTTCTGCCGCAGCAGCAGTGCCCGGAGCAAGAGTATATGTCATGGTCACCTTCGGAGCATAAGCCTCAGCGTCCATGATGAGATACTTTGTAATTGTGGTTGACGATTTGTCGCTTTCAACAGTCGGCGTGGTGTAATTTCCGCCGGGAGCTACAGGCTCATCGACCGGTGGTTCCGTTGCAAAGGCAGATGCCGACATCATTCCTGCTGCGAGAACAGCAGATAGCATTCCTGCAAATATTCTTGATTTTTTCATCTATAACCCCTCCATGAATATAGAATTGAAATTTATATATCTATTTAAAAACTTAAATAAATAACTTGTTTAAATACCGCGTCTGCGCATCACGAAGATGACTTTTCCCTTGCAGTCATCCAGCGGTACTCCGCCGAAGCTGCGGCTGTCGGACATATCCTCGCGGAAATCGTTGAGCACGAAAACGCAGCCCTCAGGTACTATATAAGGATAGCTTATCTTTGAGCCTTCGTCAGGCGTGGGATAGACAGTATCAGTCAGCGCCACATAGCCGTTGACCATCACCGAGTCTCCTGCGATGCTGACCTCGTCTCCTGCCACCGCAAGCACCCGCCCGAAGCAGTTCTTGCCCTCATGCTCATAGACTATCTCGCTGCCCTGTTCGAGCTTGCCGAGCCGCCATGTTATGCACAGGTCGCCGTCCTTTATCATGGGGTAAGCCGAATTGCTGTGGCATACGAAAACTCCTGCCACGAAGCTCAGCACTATCCAGAGCACCAGCACCGTCAGAGCCAGCTTTATCAGCAGCTCTATCGCAAAGCTTTTTGCGGTACGCTTTTTCTTTTGCTTGCCCTTCTTTTTAGGAGCCTCTTCTGTTTTGGGAGCTTCTTCGGGAGCCTCCGAAAGCTCTGCCGTTTCGGTCTGCTCCTGCGGCTCAGCCTCAGCCGTTTTCTCCTTCTGCTCCGGGGTCTCCGAAGCTGTATCAACGGTCTGTTCCAAGCCTGCTCGCCGCCTTCCGGAAAATAATGTTTTCTGCAAATAGAGATGCTTATCCTATCATAATTGTATCTTATATTATAGCACCAAGCTATGCTTTTCGTCAATAAAAATGAACAGAATTTGTATACTCGCACAAATCCTGTTCATTTTTTCAAGTATTTTTACCAAAAATTTTGCCATATATATCCGACACCGCCATATTTTTCAGACCTTTTTGGCTCTTTCCTTTGCCGATCTTACTATGGTCTCGCTGTCGATGCCGAACTGCCCCAGCAGCTGTTTTGCAAAGCTGGACTCGGCAGGCTTTCCTTTGACAACTTTGTACTGCCGCTCGCCGGTCTTTTCGTCCGTCAGGACTATTATGCTCTCGAGCTTGGACACCGGGTCTTCTGCGTTTAGCTCCGGCACCTTTGCGGCTATCTCGGTGAGGTGTGTCGCAAATATGCCCCTCACCCCTATTTTGCAGAATATCCGCACTATCTCGGAAGCGATGTCAACGCACTCCCTGGGGGTGGTGCTCTGGACGGACTCGTTCATCAGAAGCAGGCTGCGGTCTGTTATCGTCTCGCTTATGGCCTTGAACTGTTTTATCTCGGTGGTGAAGCGGCTGGCATCTATGCCCGTCTGTTCCTCTCTGGGGAAATGGGTGTAGATGTGGTCGGAAAGTCTCAGGCGGCAGCTCTCCGCCGGAACATACAGCCCTGCCTGAGCCATGGCGAAGCATATCCCCACAGCACGCACAAAGGTGGTCTTTCCGCCGTTGTTGGCTCCTGTCAGGATGTAGAAATCAGCACCCTTCCCGAAGGAGTGGTCGTTGGTCACCACTTTTCGGGTCTGCTTGTTCTTCATGTTATAAACACGGGCTTCCCGGAAATAGATGGGGTCGAAGATGCCCTTTATCTCAGTCTCTCCCTCGCGGCTGACAACAGGCCTGCACATTCTGAGGCCGGAGCTCTCCGCAAGCTCCTTCATATCTATCGCACCGAGGTAAAAATCGAGCTGTGCGCTTATGGCGTACATATCCTTCAGGGTTATCTTCTGGTACTCCTCCAGCACATCGCAGAGCTTTTCAACATAGCCTGCCGAAAGATATTCAAGCTCGTCGAAAAGGGCCTTGTCGGCAACGTTGACCGTCTGTCCCCCTTCAATGTTTCTGCCGCTGTATTTGTTCTTTATGCTGCCCACTTTGCCTGGCGACTGGAAATTCGCACCGTGATAGATAACGCGATCCAGCAGCGACGGTTTAAGGATATAAGGCTCGCGGCTGAGGGAAAGTATCCCTGCCGAAACAGGCACAAGATATTCGTCTAAGTTTATGGCAACTGTCACGCTGCGGATGCGTCCGCGGACAGTGTCTCTGAGTTCGCTGCACTCCTTTTTCAGCGCCTTGAAATGCTCGCTCTCGAACTGCTCCTCGAAGTATTCAAACATCTTCCTTACACCCTGAGAGCGTATCTTGTCTTTCGTCTCGATATAGAATGCGTGAAGTATCTCCATGCACTCGATATATGCCTCGAAAGCCTCTATCGCCTCGCTGAGCATGGAGAAGGAATCCGGCGTCGAGAGCTTGTAGATGTTCTTGCGGTCGTTCTCGATCATTATGTTCACGGTCTTTTTCACCGTCGCCGAAAGCTTGGGGATGTTCATGAAATCCTCCAGCACGTCAAGGCGGTAGTTTATGACCTCGGGATCGTCGCAGAGCTCGCTCAGAAGCTCGAGAGTGCGGTTCGAGTAGTAGGACGAAAGAGCCCCGGCAAGAGCCTCGAGCTTGAGATCGGCAACAAGATCCGCAGGCAGGGTCTTCCGTGCCGCAGCACGCTTTTTCGCTGCGTTCCGCTTCTCTTTGGAAGGATAGAAAAGATCCACCAGTGGATCCTTGATGTTTATTTCATCGCGTTCGTTTTTCATGCCCTTCACCTCTTTTTTCTTCTGTCGGACGCCGAAGGTCCGGAGCTTCTGTATTTTCTGACAAATCCCCTCGCCGAGAAAAGATAGGCAAAAGCCTTAACTATCAACAGCAGCACAAGGGAAACGATAACGAGCCTGGAGTAGGTCTCTTTCCGCGAGGCAAGAGAGTCCAGCATCTCCTGCTTGCTGCTTTCGCTTTCGGCGCTGAGCATAAGGTGAGTCTTGCGGACCTCCTCGGTGTAGAGCCTGTCGAAAACGCCGGAGAAAGCTCTGTAGAGGATGATGCTGTTGACGACAGAGAACGCCGAAAGCAGGCAGGCTGCGTTGCGGAAGAAGCTGTATTCTTCGCGGACGTCGAGGGAGTTGAAAGCATCTCTCTGGCGGCGGATGACGCTTTTGGCAGAGAGAGTGATGACGAGATAGCAGGCTGCTGCGAAGAGAGCGGGGAAGAGGAAGATCAGGACGGACATATTATCCTCGGCAGCGAAGCTGAACTTTTCGGAGAGGGCGATCATCACAGTATCGGAGATGAGGGCTGCGGCTGCTGCGGCAGCGAGGGAATAGATAAAAAAATTGCGTTTAAATTTCAAAGCAAGCCCCCCTTTGGGATATTATAGCACAGAAAATGGAAAAACACAATAGTAAAAGAGCATCGATTTGCCTCCCCTTTCAGGGGGAGGCGGCTCGGCGACAGCCGAGACGGAGGGGTTCTACTTAAACGATTAAAATTTGTGATTATTTTGTGAAAAAAGGTATTGACAAATCTTGAGAGCTATGATATTATAAATGTAATTAAGGATTTATTAAGGCTTTTATAATTCCTTAATAATAATTTAACAGGGAGAGATTCTATCATGAAAAAGTTTCTTGTAGTTATGCTCTGCGTTATCACCGCTTGTTTCGTGCTCGCAGGATGCAGCAGCAAGTTTGAGGGTAAGTGGAAGACTGTTGCCGCAGAGATCGAAGGCAAGAAGTACACCACTTCCGACGAGACCTACGGCGAGATGATCAAGGATATGATCACTATCGACGTTGAAAGCGACGGCAAGGCTACCTTTAAGGCCAACGGCCAAAGCGAGAAGGTTGACTGGGAAGCTGACGGCGACGAGATCACTTTCGACGACGGCAAGGATAAGCTTGAGGGTGAGCTCAAGGACGACCAGCTCGTACTCAAAATGGGTGACGAAAAGGTTTACCTCGAAAAGGATGACTGATCTTTAGCGTCTTAGCAAACAAGTAACCCGCAGGAGCGTCTATTCGGCGCTCCTGTTGATTTATGAAAGGATCATTTGTATGAAAAAGCTTCTTGTCCTGATATTCTGCGCCGCTGTTGCCTGCTTTGCGCTGGCAGGATGCGGAGAAAGCAAGTTCATGGGTACCTGGGAAACAAAATCCATGGAGGAGAACGGCGAGAAATTCTCCGCCGATGACGAAGAGCTTGGCTCTGTCGTCCGCAACTTCATGGTGCTCTTTATCGACGAGGACGGCAAGGGAACTATCTCGTCCTATGGGATAGAAAGCGACATCACCTGGGAGCTGGACGGAAGCGATACCATAATCATCAAAGAGAACGATGAGGAAATGAAAGGAAAGCTCTCCGGCGGCGAGCTGACCATCGAAAACAACAACACGACCATCGTTCTCCAGAAGAGAAGCTCATAAACAGCACTACAAGAAACCTAATACGGAGGGATCTTTATGATATGCCCAAATTGCGGAACACCGCTGCCGGATAATATGAAATTCTGCACCGGCTGCGGAACGCCTCTTGCAGCGGCACCGGCAGAACAGCCGCAGACCGAACAGCCCGTTATCCCTCAGCAGGCAGCTGAGGCTCAGTTCGTTCAGCCCGAGCAGCAGTTCGTTCAGCCCGAGCAGGTACAGCAATATGCTCAGCCGGACTACCCGCAGTACTACGCTCAGCCCGAACAGGCTCAGCAGTATGCACAGCCTCAGGATGCTCAGGCAGCTCCCGCTGTGAAAAAGAAAAGCAAGCTGCCGATCATTATAATAATCATACTCCTGCTGGCAGGCATCGGCGCGGGAGTTTATTTCCTTGCCTTTGCCGACAAGGACGACGATGACGACGACAGCTCCAAGAGATCGAAGTCATCCTCAGTTTCGGAAAGCGCTGACGAAGACAACAACGGCGATAAGGAAAGCTCGGAGGATGAAGAAAGCACAGAGCCCGACGAAAGCTCTGAGGAAGAAGCAAGCTCCGAGGAAGAGAGCAGCATCCCCGACGAGAGCAGCGAGCCTGAGCCCGAGAGCTCCGAGGACGACAGCACCCCGATCTATGCTGATACCGGCGAATTCATCGGCGAATGGACCTGCGTTGCTATCGAACAGGACGGCAGGAAGATAACGATAGACGATCTTGACGATCCCTCGACTATCACGAACGTTCTTGCCTTTACGATCAACGAAGGCGGAACAGGCTCGGCAGTGTCCAACGGCAGATTTGTGGAGCTTACATGGAAGATCAAGGACTCCGACCCCAGTGTTATAGTCCTCACCATACAGGGAGAAGACAGAGAAGCCACCCTTATCGGCGACGAGCTTCGCCTGCCTCTCGGCGAGAACATGACCTATCTCAGGAAAGGCATCATTGTTCCCGAAAAGCCGGACAGCTCCGAGCCCGACGACAGCTCCGGACCCGACGAAAGTTCCGAGCCCGATAAGCCTGCCGGAGATACAAGCATCGTCGGCACATGGATCCCTTCGGCAATGGATATTGAAGGAAAGAAATACGATGCCGACAACGAGATCTACGGCAGCATCATAAGAGAGATGATGACCATTAAGATCCGCGACGACGGCAAGGCGGAATTCATCATCAAGGATACAAACGAGGAAGTTGACTGGACACTTGAAGGCACCAAGCTGACCTTATCCAAGGGCGGAAGCAGCATTGAGGGCGAGTTCAAGGACGGCCAGCTGCGTATAGATTTCAACGGCAATATCGTTTACTACGAAAAGAGCTGAATAAAGCTCAGATCTGAAAAGGAGGAGTTAATATGATTTGTCCGACCTGCGGAACACCTCTGCCGGATAATATGAAGTTCTGCACCAACTGCGGAACTCCCTTGGCAGGCGCACCGACCCCGGAGCCACAATATGAGCAGCCCGAGCCTGTTCAGCCTGAACCTGTTCAGCCCGAGGATCAGCCTCAGTTCGAGCAGCCTCAGGGACAGCCCGAGGACCTTATACAGCAGTATTCCGAGCCCCAGTACGGGCAGCAGCAGTACGCTCAGCCCGATTATACTCAGCCGGAGTTCAACAAGCAGTTCGTTCATCCGGATTACGCACAGCCCGACTTCAACCAGCCGGAGCAGTATGCTCAGCCTGCACAGCCGGACTACACACAGCAGTTCCAGCAGCCCGATAACGGACAGCCTGCTCCTCCGGCAAAGAAAAAGAGCAAGCTGCCTATAATCATAATCATAATCCTTCTTCTTGCAGGCATCGGCGTGGGAGTTTACTTCCTTGCCTTCGCCGACAAGGACGACGACGATGACGACAGCTCGAAGAAGTCCAAGTCCTCCTCTGTTGCCGAAAGCGACGACGAAGACAGCAGTGACGACGAAAGCAGCGACGATGAAAGCTCCGAGCCCGACGAAAGCTCTGAGGACGATAGCAGCGAAGAGGAATCCGTTCCCGATGAAGGCGACAGAACAAAATTCAGCGGCAGCTGGACCTGCATCGCTATCGAGCGCGAAGGCGTGAAAAAGAGAGCAGAGGATTATTCCGATCCCAGCACAGTTACATCTGTCCTCGGACTTGAGCTGAACAGCGACGGCACAGGCTCCGCTTCGACAAAGGGCAGGAATGCTACGCTCACATGGGATGTCGTTGACGACAACACTGTTTCTCTCACCATAGACAACGACACAGTCAACGCAGAGCTCAAGGACGGCGAGCTCGTTCTCGAACTCAACGACAACACTATCTATCTCGCAAAGGACTATGTAGCTCCCACACCTGACAGCAGCACGCCCGACAGCAGCATACCTGACGAAAGCTCCGAGCCGGACAGCTCTGCTCCCGATTTCAGCGAGCCCGATGAGAGCTCTGAGCCCGATGACAGCTCCGAACCCGACGACAGCTCTAAGCCCGACACACCTCCCGGACCCGGAGAAAACGTTGACTTCGTAGGCACATGGAAGTGCGTTGCCTTTGAAGAAGACGGCACTCTCTATACCAAGGACGATCCTGTTTACGGCGAGTATTTTGAAGACTTGTTAACTCTCACTCTGAACAGCGACGGCACCGGCACCATCAACTCCGTGGGACAGCTGTCCGATATCACATGGACCTCCAGCGGAAACAAGATAACCCTTTCCGCAGATTATGATACTCTGGACGGCCAGTATGAAGGCGGCCAGCTGATGTTTGATGATGTCTCCGGAAAGATGTATTTTGAAAAAGCATAAAGCCTAATCAACACAACACAAAAGCAGGCACAGGATAAGGGCGGCGCTGATATAGAAGTTTTAAGCCATGGTATTTCTGATGCAAAGTCAGAAGTACTATGGCGTTTCTATTGACAGTGCATAGATGACGTGCTATATTGGTAACTAACATAAATCGTAATTTCCTTTTCCAAAACAGAAAGGTTGGATAAATGTGAATATTATTGCTATGACTTGTAT
>CAMVOF010000028.1:0-17069 GCA_947169055.1 uncultured Clostridia bacterium | reverse complement strand
CTTCGGTAAGACCGATGAAGAACACTGTGCCGTACGTGACTAAGAAATCAGACAGTACATTGTCTTGGTCGGGTCTTGTGCCGTCGTCTACCTTAACGCCGTGCTTGCTGCCGTCGTAGGTGAAGTAAGGAACATCGGCAGTTACGTCAGAGTCAAATTCGTCTCCCCTGATCGAAGGCGTGAGCGTTACATAAATATCATCGGCGTGAGCGGACAGGTCGTAAGGAGTTACGGTGTAGGTGCCGGCAGTTACTGTAACATTGTAGTTGTCGAAGGCTGCGGGCATCTCTGCTTCTGCGTACTTTCCGACTATGTCGTAGGTGTCTGCCGGGAGCAGCCACCAATCCTCGCCGGAGTTGTTGTTTACCAGTACGCCGTCCTTGGAGAGGCCGATCAGGCTGTTCCAGTCAAGTCTTGCATCTGCTTCAACCACACCTGTATCTCCGCTCTTTGCTGCGGGTGTGCCGATCAGAGTGGCAGGAACTCCAAGGTATTCCTTGGTGTTGTTTTCCTTGTCGGTGCCGGCTGTTACGGTTACGTCTCTCTTCTCGATAACGAAAGAATCGTAAAGTGTAGCATCGTTGATGCTTTCGCCCTTTACAGTATATTTAACTGCGTAGAAGCCTGCGTTAGTGGGGAGACCCTCGGAGAAAACAAGCAGGTTTTCGGATGCGAGGCTTACAAGGCTGATAGCATATAACGGCTGATCGGGATAAAAATTAGCAATGTATTCAGTTACCTTCCAAACGTAACCAACAGGAGCCTCTTTACTATATGAGTAATCAAGATCAGGAATGGCGATTGCCAGACAGTTGTTTTCATCAACAGTAATCGTTGTTTTCTTAAAATCTAGATTGGATACAAACTTATCCGGAAGAGAGAAACACGAACCGTCGGTGAATGTGTACTCAGAGCCGGGAGCAAGCATCTCATCAATTGTGAGAACGCCGTCTTTGTCGGCAGGGAGGACAGCATACTGAACGTCTGTGATCGTGGTCGTAGGTGTTCCTGCTTTGTAGCCTTCGATCACTTCCTGCTCTACTGCGGTCGGGTTCTCAACAGCCGAGCCAAAGGTGAAGTCATCAAGTGTCTTGGGTTCGCCGTCGTAAACGGTCTTATCCTCATTGAGCGTCAGCTTGAAGTTTGCAGGTGTTATTGATGCCCGAGATACAGTGAACGGGCCGATCTCAAAGATTTTGGAATAATTTCCACGTCCTGTTATTACTATAGTGTAGTTTCCTACAGCTATTATGTCAGAAACTCCATCGTTGTTATAGCGATATGATACTACATAATCCGTTCCCTCTGTAAGAGTCGTTTCGTATATGCCTTCATTGTCATCGTCATGATCGACCTTTACAGTTACCGCAGGAGCTACCGAGCTTCCGGTGTAGGTTGCTCCGGTGGGGTCGAGGCTTGGATAAATATTTCCATGCTCATAAGCGTCAGTAAGATCATAAGGCTCTATTTCGAACGCAAAGTTTGTCGTGCCTGTATAGTTGTTTCCAGCACCTGTGATCTCAACATAATACATTCCTACGTTTGTGGGGCTCGCAACGATCTCGCCTTTATTATCATATCCCTTATAGTAAGTAACGGTATAATCGGTTCCGGCAACAAGGTCAACATGGTTATTCCGGTTTTTCAGAGTAAATTCCGGGTACTGTGCAACGCCTTTGTAGGTGACGGTGATCTTACCTGAATCGGGATCACGATTCACATTTTCGATATCGAACTTTGCCACCGTCAGGGTCATATCGTACGGCGCATCTTCCTTATTGGTTGCGATGTAATAGTTGCCCGCCTTGTCGCCCGTAAGGGTCGGTGTAACGGTATAAGTTCCGACGGCTATAGAGCCTGTTCCCTCAAGGCCGAGTTCGATATGAACATAGTTACGGTCGGCGGTCACAGGAGCGTATTCGCGCCAATCAATAGGGCCTAATACATCCACATTCTCGTCCCGAACATCCTCATAGGTGATCGCACCGTAGCTGAATGTGTGGGTATAGAACTGCGGAACGACCGGCAGCTTATTGATCGTCAGCTCGCCGTAGGCGTAAACCCAGGCAATAAGGTTTGATGAAGAGATCAGAGCGCGTATCTCATAGGTACCTGCATCCGTGGGAATGCCGGCGATCCAATCACCATTAGTGCCTGCTATTCTGTAACTGAACTGCTTGTCTTCATCGCTCAGGTTGTTGAAAATAGTGGCGACAGCAACTGAAACGGTGTTGTTGGGGTCAGCAGCCACTACTGTAAATTCGGTAGAAGCAACAGGGCTGCCGTTGTAATCGTATGACCCGGAAGCTGTTGTCAAATTAAGGGCAATGCCCTCTGTCGAAGCTGCCGTTATTGTCCATTTTCCGGATTTTAACGAGCCTCTGTAATTGTTGATGCCTACGATCGTGTAATCATATTCGCCGACATCTGTTTTAGCAGAAATGCTCTGGAACTCATAATCAGTGCCTTCAACAAGAGTTGTATCACCGTCCATTACGGTGAAGGCATGATGTCTCTTGGTGGGATCGGACGGGTCGATCTCAGTTCCGGTGTAGGTGTAATCGGTACCAGAAACGCTGAATGTTACCTCCTTGGGCTGGATAGTAAAGGTAGTGGGAAACCTATCAGACTCCAGATAACGAGCGCCTACGGGAATAACATGATAGGTGTATGCTCCGGCATTTGTCTGAGTGTCGTACCAGTTGCCCTGTTCATCTCTTGATATCAGTTCGCCGTCGGAATCTCTGACTTCATAATCACGGTTAGATATGAAATTCCAATCGTGATACTCAGCTTGAGTGTCGCCGGTAAAGCTCCAGCCCTCCGAAACATTGGTATCAAAATTGAAGGTATGGGCTGCACCGTCATATGTGATAACTCTCGCATTGGTGTTATCTGTATATATCCTGAAATGATCCTCACTGAAATCGATCTGCGGTCCGACCAGATACTGTGTATCGCTTCCCTTTACAAGCCTTACCTTGTAGTTTGTGCCGTAATCCACAAAGCCGTCATTATCGGTGTCACCGATCAGCTTGTAGTCGTAAAAGCCTGCATCAAGGATATGGATAGTATGCTTTTCTTCGAAGTGTCCTTCTTTAGGGATACATTCAAATTCGAGCCAATCGTCCTCGTCGGTGTCAAGGGTGAGAGTAGCGGCGATCAGTTTCTGCCTGTCTTTATCGCTTATTTCGCCGTCCTTATATCCCTCCAAAGAGCTGACGGGACGGGATGCTGTTGACATATAATTTGCTATTTTAGTGTATTCCTTATTGATGTTTCCGTAGAACGTGTAATCGCTCACGACATTGAGAGTTATCGTAGCTCTTGTTATCTCGAAGTCGTCGTACTTTGTTACGGCCTGGAAGTTGTCGCTGCCGGTGATAGTTGCCTTTGCGATGTAGTGTCCGACATTGGTGGGAGCAGGATCAAGTTGTGTGCCTTTGAGTGCATTAAGCTTATCGACCACATTGATCTTGGTATGCTGATAGCCGGAGGTGCCCGCCTCAGTTACCACAAAGACCTTGCTCGTATCATAGTAGTAAGTTATTTTGTTGCCGTTCCACGCTGTTCCGGTGAATGTTCCGTCTTCATGGAAACAGATGGTTTTCATAGATAAACCGGTACCGACGCTTGTATGACTCCTATTAAAGTAGTATGAGCCACCAGGAAGATCTATCCTTGAATCATCTGAACCGAATTTGTCTTTAATAACATACTCTACTTCGGGCTTTAAGAGCTTTCCGTATACGAAATCCGCAGCCGAAGCCGCATACTTGCTCTCATCATAGTTATAGTAGCTATAGGTCACTTGTGCATTAGAAAGCAGATCCTTGCCGAGTGTGCCGTCAGCAGCTGTCGGTACAGGATCAGAGTATTCCTGCGCGTCGTAGACCTTGTCCTGTGCCTCAAAGGTTATCTGATCGGAAGTATCCGCAGCTGTGATGCTGTAATAAGCAGTCCTTGTGCCTGTGTAGTTGCCCTTACCGGTTATGGTAATGGTGTAATTACCTACGTTCTGAACTGACTCAGGATCATAGGCAACGGTGTAATCCTTATCTTCGCCTTCTACAAGCGTTATGTCGCCGTCCTTGACTGTAACAGTCGGCTTGTTCTCGCCTTCGGTGTAGGGATTGCTTGCCGGGGTGACTGTTACTGTGATGTCATTGTCTGCTATGCTCTTGGGAGAGATAGTGAACGGTGCAAATATCTCATATTCCCCGTCGTAATCATCGGTACCGTCAACAGCAACGATCATGTTTACATAGTATTCTCCGGCAGGGAGAATAGGATGCCCCGAAGGATCAACCTCACACTCAACAGGGTCAGAGAGTCTGTCGGTGTAATACATATTGCCCCAGGAAACAGTAACGCCGGAAGGAACACGAGAACTAAACGTCGATGTCGAAGCTGAGGTGTATCCTTCGACCGGATCGTATTCAGCATTAAATGCCGATATTCTTGCGATCTCCTTCAAGCCGTCGCTCTCAAGCTCACAGCCCATATAGAACTTGTCGCCGGCATCGCTGCATTCAACAACAACGCTGTGCGTATGAGACAGAACGAGGACCTCATCAGGCATAGTGAAGGTATAAGTATATTTCCCGTCTGCGCCTTTGCCCCAGGAGAAGTTGTAGTTTGTTCCTCTCCAGGAGACCAGAGCATTTTTACTGTTGTAATGACTGAATGTCAGCTCTGCTTTGGAAACGATAGTTGCCTGCTTGCCGACATAGAAATAGCCGTGGTCAGCATTCACAAGCTCATTATCGGGATCAATGGTTTTCATGCTTGTAACAGCTCCGTTGGGCACGCTCTCGTCAAAGGTTATCTTCTTGGTGCCTGCAGCGTGTACGGTGTAGGTGCCGTCACCGTTGTCATCAGCAACATAGCCCTCCGGGAGATAATCAGAGGGGTCAAAGTTGAAAGTAGCACCGCTTAAGGAAGTGAGATAAACACTATAAGAATTGTATTTTATTATATCTTCTCCATTAGACGATTCGTCTTCATAAACGTACTTTTCCGATACATAGTATTCTCCGACAGGTACAAAAAAATTCTCGCTATACTCTTCATTACCAATATAAACCTTATCACCATTCCAATAATCGAGTAATAATTCTATCGGTTTATCCGCAGTGCTTATAATGATATCATTCACATTAAGAGCGCCGCAATACAGTGGTTCTTCTCCGTTATCATATGTCACAGCGTTTGCTTCGACCGTGAAGGCGCTCTTTAAAACATCCGCCACAGGCTGTGTCGGCACAGCACCCCACATAACGGCACCTGCGCATAATCCCGCAACGATCCTTTTCAGACCGTGCGATAAGCTTTTTGTCATAATTCCACCTATCCTTTCATGCTTCTTTGTGTAGATCAGGATCATATATATAAACAAAACCGCTTCAAGGCTTTGAGAAGCCCGTGAAATGGTTTAAATTTACGACGCTTCCGAAAGAGGGTGCCTTGCCGGCCCGCAGCGTAAACGATTGTAATATCATACAATTTTTGCGCAGCAAAGCAGGCCCTTTCTTAGTCAAAATTTACAAAAGTTTTACATATTATTTTCGGACATATAAATTATATCACTTTTAAAGGCTTTTGTCAATGAATTTCGGAGCTAAAAGTCCGCTTTTTTAAAATTTTTTAACGTATTTTTTTCAGGCTGTTTTTCGTGCAAAAAATGCCTCTTCAGACATTAAAGGCTGTATGATATTTCCTCAAAAGCAAAACCACCGTATGTAAAAAAGAGGAAAAGCCTGCTATAAAGCGTGTTTTTTTATGCCCCCTGTTCGGGCAGAAGCCGCAGAAATGCGAATTTTTTGGAATTATCCATTATTTTCACAAAGAAATAAGATTTTTACTTGAAAAACTCGAAATTATATGGTATAATAGATTGGATATGTTTTTTTGACGGTAATCAGCAGATTTTGGTTACAGGTCAGCCGGAAGGCAGGTCACGAAAAGAAGGTGCGATGATTGGACAAGCGCAAGGTCATTTATTACAGCGATGAACTGAACGACGAATTCTCCGTGGCTCAGATCGAACCCCGCCGCATCGACAAGGACTATGTTTATGTCCACACCTCGCGCTTCAAAAGATTCACCCATTTTTTCTGGTACAGAATAGTTGCCACGCCTATTGCATATCTTTATTGCAAGTGCGTGTTCGGACACAGGATAAAAGGTGCCCGAAAGGTGAAAAAGATCGGCAATCAAGGCTTCTTCATCTACGGCAACCACACCCAGGACATAGCGGACGCTTTCATCCCCTCGATGGTCACCATGCCGGTGAATGTTTATGTGATAGTTCATGCGAACAATGTTTCCATGCCGGTACTGGGGAAAGTTACGCCGTCTCTGGGTGCTCTGCCTCTGCCGGACGATATCACGGCGTACAAGAATTTCAAGAATGCCATAGAGACACGCATCGAAGAGAAGAAATGCGTTGCGGTCTATCCCGAGGCTCACATCTGGCCTTACTACACAAAGATAAGGCCCTTCCCCGATACCTCCTTCGACTACCCTGCCAAGCTGGGAGCTCCCGTGTTCGCCTTTACGAACACCTACCACAAGCGGAGGTTCTTCAAGCACCCGAGGATAGTCACCTATGTTGACGGGCCTTTCTTCCCCGACATGGAAAAGCCTGTGCGCAAACGCAGGAAAGAACTGAGAGACAAAGTTTACAACGTGATGTGCAGGAGGGCAAAGCTCTCCGACCACGTTCAGATAAAATATATCAAACGGGAGAACAAACAATGACAGATATCCTGTTCTGCGGCAACGACGGCGTTTTCGACGGTATGCTCACCTGCACGCTTTCGATTCTTATGCGCACAGAGCGCAAAGAGCCGCTCCATTTCCACATATTCACCATGGATGTCACTCATCTTGATGAAAGATATTTCCCCCTGACCAAAGAGCACATCGACCTCTACCGCAAAGCGGTAAAGGAATTTGACGAAGACAATCTCGTCACGGTCTATGATGTGACGCAGCTTTATATGGAGCATTTCTCCGGCTGTCCCAACGAGGGAGCATACTGCTCTCCCTACACGCTGATAAGGCTGTTCGCAGACCGGGTGAAGGGCATCCCCGACAAGCTGCTCTATCTTGATGCGGACATAATGTTCAACAGAGACATCTCTCTTTTGTGGGACACCGACATTGAAGGGTATGAGTACGCAGCGGCAAGGGATCACTACGGAAAATATCTTATCAACCCCAACTACATAAACGCAGGAGTCCTGCTTTTCAACATCGCCGAGGCAAGGAAGACAAAGCTCTTCCAAAAAGCCCGGGCATGGATAAAGCGAAAGAAGCTGACCTTTGCCGACCAGAGCGCACTCATCCGCTCGACCACGAGGAAAAAGGTCCTTCCCCAGCGCTTCAACGACCAGAAGTTCCTGCATAAGCACACAGTCGTAAGGCATTTCTCGAAGCGGCTGTTCTGGATGCCCTACCCTCACACCGACAACATCAAGCAGTGGCATATTGACAAAGTACATTCGGTGTTCGGATACAGACAGTTTGACGATATCTACGACAGATATCTTTCCCTGATAAAATAATCCCCTGTAAGGAGAAGTTATGAAAAACGCAATTATCCCGATATTCTATTCCTGCGACGACACGTTCGTAAAATACACTGTCGTTTCGCTGAGCTCGATGATCGCAAATGCCTCACGGGAGCGCAGGTATGTTGTGCACATACTCAATGCGGGCATCTCGGAAGATCTTAAAAGGACAGTCGCTGCTCTGGCAGACGACTGCTTTGAGATACGCTTTGTGGATGTGACCGAGCATCTCGATTCGATCTCGGACAAGCTGCCGCTCAGAGACTACTACTCCAAGACCACATATTACAGGCTGTTCATCGCCGAGATGTTCCCGGAGTACAGCAAGGCTGTCTATATCGACAGCGATACCGTTGTGACCGGCGACATCAGCGAGTTTTACGACACCGACACAGGAGATGCCTACCTCGGAGCCTGCCACGAGCAGGTGATGCTCCAGGAGAATGTTTTCGGCGAGTACGTTGAAAAGGTCATGGGCATCTCGAGATACAATTATTTCAACGCAGGCATACTGCTCATCAACTGCGAGCAGTTCAGGCAGCACAAGGTGCTTGAAAGATTCATCGAGAATCTCGGGTTCTATAATTTTGTTGTAACTCAGGACGAGGATTATCTTAACCTGGGCTGCAAGGATCACGTCTGCTGGATAGACAGCCGCTGGAACACCGAGATCTTCGGCGAGCTTCCCAATCCTATCGAGGAAGCGAAGATGATCCATTACATAATGGCGAACAAGCCCTGGCATTATGCCGACTGCCCTTGCGGGGATATATTCTGGAAATATGCAGAGAAGACCGCTGTTTTTGACGAGATAAAGGCTGTGCTCGACAACTACACCGACGAGGAAAAGAAGGCAGATATCGAAGCAGGCGAGAGACTTATCTCCACGGCGATCTCAGAGACAAACAGAGAGGACAACTATCTCAACCGTCTGAACAAAGAGAAGCGTTCGGAGGACAGAGTCACTATAGTTAAAAGGATAGAGCAGTACGAGCTTGAAGGACGCTTTGACGAAGATGTCGAGGACGATCCTCCGGGAAGGATGCTCATGCCCGATGAGATCGAATACGTCCGCCGCGGAGCTGCCGACAGACTGAAAACGAAGGTCGCTTTCAAAATGGCTCGCAAGTTCGTCAACGACCTTATCCGCGACAAAAAGCTGATAATCAAAGAGATAAAGGGCATCGAGAACTTCAAGGCTCTCGGATCAGGTGCTATAATAACCTGCAACCATTTCAACGCTTTCGACAGCTTTGCGATGCAGCTGACATACGATGCCGCAGAGCAGCCCAAGCGCGAATTCTGGCGTGTCATCAGAGAGGGAAATTATACCTCCTTCCCCGGATTCTACGGACAGCTTATGCGCAACTGCAACACCCTGCCCCTTTCCTCCAATATGGACACAATGAAGAAATTCTACACTGCCATCGACGATCTGCTGACGGACGGGCATTTCATACTGTTCTACCCCGAGCAGAGTATGTGGTGGAACTACCGCAAGCCCAAGCCCCTGAAGAGAGGCGCTTACAGCTTTGCGGTAAAGAACAAAGTGCCGGTGCTTCCCTGCTTCATAACAATGAAGGACTCGGACATCGTCGGCGAAGACGGATTCTTTATTCAGGAATACACTGTCCATGTGTCTCCTGCTATCTATCCCGATGAAACTCTGCCGAAGAGGGCTCAATCCGAGGATATGATGCAGAAGAACTACAGCCTCTGGAAGGATATTTTTGAGGCGGAGTATCATATGCCGCTGACCTATACCACTGTCAGCGCACAGGAAGAGTAACAGATCACAGCAGCAAGTTCAGCAAAGGTAAGTTTATACGATGAAAGTTTTTACGGTTATAAAAAATGAGTTCGGCAGGATAAAAGAGATAAGCCTTATCCATTTTATCGTTGCGGTCATCGGAGCACTGCTTGTGACCGGTATCGCAGTTATCAGACCGCCTTTGTTCCAGATGTCGCTTTCACCCGTCAGCTGGATACCTGTCTTTGTTGTGCCTGTCCTTGTTCTTACTTTGTTCTATACTATGGTCCGGAAGCCCGAGCGCTCGGTCTTCCGGTTTATCAAATACCTGTATTATATCGGAGCACCTGCGGGACTGGCTCTTCTGGCGGGTGTTTTTTTCGACCCCACAAAAGCCGAATACTACTCGGATAACTTCCTGAACCGCTTTCTTCCCGGCTGGATAGCTTTGTGGCTCCTCGGGATCGCGGCTGTATATGTTCTTATGCGGTGCATTGAGTACGCTGCCGAGAACGAATACGAAAAGGGCAGCTTTTCGGGAAGAGTGGCTTTTGCTCTGGCAGTAATGTACTCTCCGCAGAAGACCCTGAAAAAGCAGGCAAGACCCGGAAAAGGCAAATGGATCGCGGCTGTGCTTTGTATGCTGATGATAACCGTTGCGGTTTTTATCGGAACGGTGACGATCTATCTGCACATCGTTTACTCCAACATGGACTTTGAGGCGATACTGTTCACCCTGAGGTTTGCGGCAGGAGGCATAGCGCTTGAGGACTTTATCGCAGGCACGGCTATCTTTCTGATATTTGCGGTGATCTCCGTTTATCTTTGCTATAACGTGTTCAAATGCTTCAAATACGACGAGCTTGTGGTCGCCGACACAAGAAAAGGCGGCAAATACACCCTTGTGATGAACGGGAGAAAGCGAGCTGTTCTTATCGTTGTGTCCGTGGCTCTGTTCGCCCTTTGCACGGCAGTTTTCTCAAGGCAGACGTCCTTCCTGCGGTATGTCGATATGAAGCTCCACAGCTCTACTATCTACGAAGAGTATTATGTGAAGCCCGAAAGCAGCATTATATCCTTCCCCGAAAAGAAGCGTAATCTTATATTCATCTATGTGGAATCTATGGAAAACTCCTATGCTTCAAAGGATGTCGGAGGCTCTCAGGACAAAAACTATATCTCCGAGCTCACCGAGCTTGCAAAGGACAACGTGAATTTCTCGAACACGGAGCAGCTTGGCGGTGCTTCCGTCTATGTTCCCTCCATAACCAACACAATGGGCTCCACGGTGGCTCAGACCTCGGGAATTGCCCTTAACACAAAGATATTCCCGAAGAACAGCGCTGTGGAATTCCCGGCAACGGTAAGGCTTGAGGACATACTCCATGACAACGGCTATGCAAAGCTTTACATCGAAGGCTCCAAGGGGGAGTTCTCCATGTATGACAAATACGTGGGAAGATACGAGGAATGCAGGGTCTTCGACAGAACGACAGCCGCAGAACAGGGCTACATCGACGAAGGTGCGGACTATATGTGGAAGTGGGGCATCGAGGACAGGAAGCTTTTCGAGATAACCGAGGAGCTCATTACCGAGATGTCGCAGGGTGACAAGCCCTTCTTTGTAACGATGTACACCATGGACACCCATTCCTTTGAGAGCGGACACCGCTGCCCAAACTGCGACAGCAGCATCAGCAACGATTATCTTGCCTCCGTTGACTGCACCTCGAGGCAGGTCGCGGATTTTGTGGACTGGGCGAAGCAGCAGCCGTTCTACGAGAACACGACGATAATCCTTGTGGGAGACCACCTCGGAAACGAGCATACGACTATGGTGGATATTGACAGCGGCTACACAAGGACCACCTACAACTGCTTCATCAACCCGGCGAAGAAGCCTGCGAACGCCAAAAACAGGATATTCTCCTCCCTCGATATGTTCCCCACCACCCTCTCGGCCATAGGCGTTGAGATAAAGGGAGACAGGCTGGGTCTGGGAACGGATCTGTTCTCGCAGAAAAAGACGCTGTGCGAAGAGCTCGGCGAAGAAGAATACATGGAGCAGCTTGAACGAAGCAGCGAATATTACGAACGAGAGTTCTACTGATAAGCTGATAATAAAACACGCCGGCAGGATCACCTGTCAGCGTGTTTGCTTTTATCTGCGTTCGATAAGCTCGAATCTTTTGGCTTTACCGTCGAGGACGGGCTCGGCCCACATATCCGCAGGACGTACCCAAAGAGCGCCGTCACCGTACAAGGCCTTATATACCACCACGACCTCAAGAGTCTCGGTGTGCCTTGAGATCCCTATGACCTCATATTCGTTTCCCTTGAAGTGGCGGTATCTTCCTGCGGGGATCGCTTCCTTTGCTTCTTCGTATGTCATTTGGCTTCCTCCTTCCGCGGCGGATCGGGCAGGTGTATTTTTCTTGCTTTTCGGGTCAGCTTATGCTTGACAGTATCCGATCAATGTGGTAGAATGAAAATGATGATCCGGCTTATGCGTTTTTTATATAATAACACACAGGTCCGGAAAAATCAACCGACACAGGAATATTTTTGGCAATGCCAAACGGACTGAAAGGAGCCGGAAGATCATGACTATAAACAAGACCGTCAACGGAAACGAAGTAACGATAAAGATAGAGGGCAGGCTCGACACCACGACTGCTCCCGAATTCGAGAACGAAGTGAACAGCGTGCTCGACACCGCCGAGAAGCTCGTTTTTGATCTCAAAGACCTGGATTACGTTTCATCCGCAGGACTTCGCGTTCTGCTCATAGCTCAGAAGAATATGTCTTCGAGGGGCTGCGAAATGATCGTTACGGGCTGCAGCGAGGATATTATGGAGATATTTGAAGTAACAGGCTTTGCCGATATACTTACTATCGTCTGAAGATCGGAGGTTCTTATAATGAAAACAGAGATCATAACCGTAAGCAGCGATCTTGAAGGAAGAGAAGAAGCTATAAAGGCGGCCGAGAAATTCGCTGAGGACAACGGCTTCTCGGGAAAGAGCGAAACACATTTCCGCCTGCTGGCAGAGGAAAGCGTCTGCATGATACACGGGATAATGGATAATTTCAAGGGCAAGTTCTGGATCGAAGGAGAGAAGACAGACGAGGGTATGCTCTGCCGCATACATATCTCCGCCAACAAGTGCGTTGATATGAAGCAGGAGGATCAGCTGCTCTCTGTTTCCACCACCGGAAAGAACGAAAGCGCAAAGGGCATCCTCGGAAAGATAAGAGAGGCCTTCCGCATCTGCCTGCAGCATCCCCAGGACGACGCTTATTTCGATCAGTATTCCAGCCTGAACTCCTGGTACGGCATGGGAACAGGAACTACCGAGTCTATGAGCTCGGCCTACATGGATTCTCAGCTCTGGTCCCTGGGTGATTACCGCCGGGGAGTTTACGAATCGAAAAACGAGTCCAAGGAAGAATGGGACGAGCTGGAGAAGTCGATAATCGCAAAGCTTGCCGACGACGTAAAGGTGTTCCTCAGGAACGATACCACCGAGGTAGTTATCGAAAAGCTTGTGGTATAAAACAGAAATAAAGAAAACCGCCTGCGGCAAGGGCCTTTCGATCCTGCTGCAAGCGGTATTTTTTATCCTCTGAGAGAACGGACTGCTGCTTCGGGGTCAGCTGCTGCAAAGAGATAGCTTCCCGAAACGAGGACATCTGCTCCTGCATCCCGGACAAGGACGGCTGTTTCGGCGTTTATGCCTCCGTCAACTTGAATGCGGAATGAAAGCCCCTTATCTTCTCTGAGAGCTGCTGCCTGACTTATCTTTTCGAGAGTCTCCGGCAGGAAAACCTGTCCTCCGAAGCCCGGCTCAACTGTCATGACCAGCAGAAGATCTATCTTGCCGAGATAAGGCTCGGCTGCGGAAACGGGGGTTCCCGGCTTTACCGAGATGCCTGCCTTTGCGCCGAGGGAGTGTATCCTGTCGATGACTGCATCGACATCGGCTGCGGCTTCAACGTGGAAGGTCACGCTGAATGCTCCGAAGTTCACGAATTCACCCACGTATTTTATGGGGTCAACGATCATCAGATGCGCGTCGATGGGCAGCGGAGAATCCTTTGCGATGCTTTGCAGCACAGGCTGTCCGTAGGAGATGCTGTTTACAAAGCTGCCGTCCATAACGTCGAAGTGCAGCCAGTCCGCACCAGCGGAAGCCACACGTTCTATCTCGGTGCCAAGCTGCCTGAAATCGGCGGCAAGCATCGAGGCTGAAACTAAAGTGTCCAAAAAATCACCCTTCTATTATATCTAAGATCAGCACTGCTCGTCAAGCGTGAGGTCGTAAGGCGGGATGAACTCAGTTAAGAACATCTCGGCCTCCGGGCAGCCCAGCTTGTGTATCGCTTCAAGGGTCGCCTTCTCTGCCGAGGCAAAATCCTCGTTGCCCATCCTGCGCTCTTCGATGCACTTTATCAGCGCAGAGAGTTTGTCCGCAGCCTTGACGATACGCCAGAGCTCCAATTCGTCCTCCTGATGGCTGAAAAGCGGAGCATAGTCCTCTCTCAGGTCGTCGGGCAGGTAGGAAAGCATCTGCCGCTCGGCGTTCTGCTCGATCTCCTCATAGACGGATTTGATCTGCTTGTTGTAGTATTTTATCGGCGTGGGAAGATCGCCGGTGATTATCTCCGTTGCGTCGTGGTACATTGCAAGGAGAGCGCACCTCTCGGGGCTGCAGCTTTTGCCGAGGCGCTTGTTTCCAAGCAGGGCAAGAGCATGAGCGATAAATGCGACCTCCAGGGAATGCTCGCTGAGGTTCTCGTTTATGGTGTTTCGCATGAGAGCCCAGCGGTCGATATATTTCATACGCGAGATCATCGCAAAAAACTTGTAGTCCATAACATCACCTCTAACATTATAACCCAAATAAAATTGCTTGTCAATCTTGAAAAAGTGAATTTTGCTTGAAGAAACAGAGGCTATTTGTATACCAAAACAGGCCTGCCCTTGCGGACAAGCCTGCTGTCTTTTATCAAACCTGGACTATGCTCAGGAGCACACCGGCTGCAACTGCCGAGCCGATAACGCCTGCAACGTTCGGACCCATAGCGTGCATGAGCAGGTAGTTCGTGGGGACTTCCTCCTGGCCGACCTTCTGGGAAACTCGTGCTGCCATAGGCACTGCCGAAACTCCTGCCGAGCCGATAAGAGGATTTATCTTCTTGCCGGAAACAAGATACATTAACTTTCCGAGTAATACTCCGCAGGCTGTGCCTATGGAGAATGCAACTACTCCCAGGAGGATGACCTTTCCGAAGGAGAGGGTGAGTATCTTGTCGGCTCTGGTGGTAGCACCCACCGATACGCCGAGGAAGATCGTGATTATGTTCATCAGCTCGTTCTGGGCTGTCTTGGCGATACGGTCGCAGCAGCCGCTCTCTTTAAGCAGGTTGCCGAACATCAGCATTCCCACCAGCGGTGCCGCAGAGGGTACCATAAGGGAGATGATGACCGTTACAAGTATCGGGAAGATGAGCTTTTCGATCTTCGATACCTGTCTGAGCTGTCCCATTACCACCGAACGCTCTTTCTTTGTGGTGAGAGCACGCATTATCGGCGGCTGTATTATGGGCACGAGAGCCATATAGGTATAAGCCGCAAGGGCTATTGTTCCGACTCCGATAGAATCTGTTTTTGAGAGGAGCTTCGACGAAACATAGATAGCTGTGGGGCCGTCGGCACCGCCGATGATAGCGATAGAACCGCACTCGGCAGCTGTCATTCCGAGGACAGCAGCTCCGATAAACGTGAAGAAGATACCTCCCTGAGCTGCCGCACCGAGGAGGAAGCTCTTGGGGTTGGCGATCAGCGGACCGAAGTCAGTCATAGCGCCGATGCCGAGGAAGATGAGAGGCGGATAGATCTGCAGTTTGACACCCATATACAAGATGTCCAGCAGACCTCCGTGCTGCAGTATTCGTCCGTAGTCTATGTAGTGGTCGTTGGTGCCGCCTGCACGTTCCGCGACGCCTTCGACGTACTCCCAGTATTCGGGGTGGTACATCCCTGCGAAGGGAAGGTTCGTCAGCAGCATACCGAAGGAGATCGGCAGCAGCAGCAGAGGCTCGAAGCCCTTTGCTATCGCCAGATACATAAACAGAAACGAGATAAGGATCATTATTATGTTTTTCCAGCCGCCGTCCTGTATGAAACCCGCAAATCCGGATTCCGCAGCAAGGTCGGCCATGGTTTCAAAAAAGCTGTTTATAATGCCCATCAGTTAAAACCTGTCCTTTCCCTGCCGTTTAGAACGGCCTTGTATTGTCGGCTATGCCTGCGTTTGCCCAGGCGCTTCTTGCACCCTTGGCTGTCTTGATGCTTCGCAGGGCAAGCCTTTTGCCGCTTGCAGCGCCCATTGCGGCTATCGCAGCGGCTATGACGGCGACGATCTCTTCCTCGATGCCGTCTTCTATATCGGGATCGGGTCCGAAGTCCGGAGGAGGAAGTATCCTGGGAGCATCCTCGGCCTCAAGCAGCTTGGCCTCAGCCTCGGCCTTGGCTTTTTCCGCTTTTTTCTTTGCCATCGAATTGAACACCGCGCCGTAGAGCGAAACACAGACGATAAGGATTATAAGTCCTATGAAAACAACGCAGATACCGGTTATGACCACCGAAGCCACGGTGTTTGCGCCAAGATCGCTGTCTGTGCCTTTAAGCAGCAGGCGCAGGGTCTCGGAATTTACATTCATCATTATCACCCTTCTGATAAAAATACACCATACATAGTTATTATACTACAACAGCTTTCAAAATACAAGGCATTTAACAAATTTTTAATGTTTTCTCACAAATAATGCCCGAAGCCCTGAAAATTACGCGTTTATGCTTGAAAAAAGCGCAGGATGATGCTATAATAGTGAGTGAGATCAAAAGCACTTCGCAGACAGGAGGTAAATATGTCAGAAAAAATATGGAAATTCTTTGAGAGCTACGGCCCGACGCTTATCGCATCCGCACTGATCTTCGTTATAGGCATACTGATAAGCAAACTGCTCGTAAAGATCATAGCCAAGGCGCTGAAGAAAAGCCGCCTTGAAGTCACAGCTCATGCTTTTATTATCTCTGTGATAAGGGTCATGCTGTATATATTCGTTTCGATTATCGCCCTCTCAAAGCTGGGCGTTCCCATGACCTCTATCATCGCCATGATAACCGCTGCCGGACTTGCGGTCTCCCTTGCTATCAAGGAGAACCTTTCAAACGTTGCCGGCGGGTTCATCATAATGTTCACAAGGCCTTTCAAGGTGGGCGACTACATCAAGGTAGGAGAGAACGAGGGGAATGTCTCGGCGATAAACATAATGTACACGAGGGTGGAGACTCTCGACACCCGTACAGTTATGATACCCAACGCCATCGTCTGCAACAGTTCCATAATAAACTACACTTATGCTCCCCATAGGAGGCTGGAGCTCCATTTCTCCGTTTCCTACAAGGACGATTTCGAGAAGGCAAGGGATGTTATCGAAGAAGTGGTGAAGAACGAGCCGCGAACTCTCGACAAGCCCGACAAGCCTCTTATCGTCATCTGGGCGCACAATGAAAGCTCCATAGACATCATGCTGCGAGTGTGGATCAACACCGAGGACTACTGGCCTGTGCGCTTTGAGCTGCTGCGTGCCGTGAAGGAAGCCTTCGAGAAGAACGACATCACTATCCCCTTCAACCAGCTGGATGTGCATTTCGACGATCATCTGCCGGAGCT
>CAMVOF010000027.1:0-17115 GCA_947169055.1 uncultured Clostridia bacterium | reverse complement strand
AAGGGAAAGAGTATCTATGTTGCTGACATGGACTGGGCTGGTGCTGTATCTGCTGCTGATGGTGGGCATCGGCATATGCTGCAAGAAAAAGACCGCAAGCGTCACGGATTTCGTCCTCGGCGGCAGAACGCTGGGACCGTGGTTCACAGCCTTCGCTTACGGCACATCTTACTTCTCGGCTGTTATCTTCGTCGGCTACGCCGGCAAGTTCGGCTGGAGCTACGGTGTGGCTTCCACATGGGTCGGCATAGGCAACGCCGTTATCGGCTCGCTGCTACCCTGGCTCATACTCGGAAAGCGTTCGCGCATAATGAGCAAACATCTCGAGGCAAAGACAATGCCCGAGTTCTTCGAGAAGCGCTACGGCTCCAAGGCTTTGAAGATAGCTTCGGCTATAATAATCTTCATCTTCCTTATCCCCTACACCGCTTCTGTTTACAACGGCCTTTCCCGTCTCTTTGAGAAAGGCTTCGGCATCGAGTACAAGTACTGCATCATGATAATGGCTGTCTTCACCGCTGCTTATGTTATCCTCGGCGGCTACAAGGCCACAGCTCTCTCCGATTTTATCCAGGGCGTTATCATGCTGATAGGCATAAGCGCTGTTATCATCGCCGTGCTCAATATCAACGGCGGTCTCACCGGCTCTGTTGACAAAATGGCGGATATCAAGAATTCCGCCGGCGAGGACGGAAAGTTCGCTTCCCTCTTCGGACCCGATCCCGTAAACCTCCTGGGCGTTGTTATCCTCACCTCTCTGGGTACCTGGGGACTTCCTCAGATGGTGGGCAAGTTCTATGCGGTCAAGGACGACAAGTCCATCAAGACCGGAACTATCGTATCCACGGTATTCGCTGTTGTGGTTGCAGGCGGCTGCTATTTCCTCGGCGGCTTCGGCAGGCTCTTTGTCGATGCAGGCGAAGGCGGAGCTCCCAAGGGCGGTTTCGACGGCATCGTTCCCTCTATGATGGAAGAGCTCTCTCCCTTCCTCTTTGCCATAGTTCTGGTGCTTGTGCTCTCGGCTTCAATGAGCACCCTCTCCTCCCTCGTTCTCACATCGAGCTCGGTATTCACTATCGACCTCATCAAGCCCTTCAAGAAGGATCTGAACGAAAAGCAGGAGCTTCTCATCATGAGAATTTTCATTGCCTTCTTCATCATCGGTTCTGTTGTTATTGCTATCTTCACCCTCGAAAATCCCCAGACGGTCATCTCGTCGCTGATGGGTATATCCTGGGGTGCTCTTGCAGGCGCGTTCCTTGCTCCCTTCCTCTACGGTCTCTATTCCAAGAAGATCACCAAGGCAGCAGTTGCGACTTGCTTCGTTTTCGGCATCGGCATCACCGTTGCCCATATGTTCATCTACACTCTGAAGCTCGTTCCCGATGCTCCCATGACGCTTGGCAAGCTGAGCCTTGCTTCTCCTGTCAATGCAGGTGCGTTCACGATGCTCCTCGGCCTGATAATCGTTCCCGTCGTTTCCCTCTTCACAGGCGGCAGCGGCAAGGACAAGGAAAATGCCGAAGAAGTCTTCAAGTGCTTTGAGAGAACAGACATTTAATATTTAAGGCATAAAAAACAGGGTCAGCTCACTGTTTGAAAGTGAGCCGGCCCTGTTTTTTGTTTATCAGATCTATCTCAGCGCTGACCTCTGTTTCCTCGTCCGCCGCCCATATTTCCAGGACCTCCGCCGAAGCCGCCGGTAGAGTTGGACTCTGCGACAGAATCGAGAGTCACAGTCTCGGAAACGCTGCCTGCTGTAATTGTGTAGGTCTCTCCGAGGGCAAGGTCGCCGGATGTGAAGACTATGCTCTGGAAGTTCTTCTCGGGCGTGCAGGAGAAAAGCTCTGTGCCGTCAGCGTCTGTGATCTTTATCTCCGTGCCGCCGTTGACGGCAGATGCAAGGTTGTGGAGGAAGGAGCACTGAGTCGAGCCCTCAGCCGTGAAGCCCTCTTCCATTCCCACAGCTCCCACAGCGATAAGAGTACCGCCGGTGACTGTTCCCGTGCAGCCTTCACCGAAGTCGAGAGCTCCGTTGCCGCCGTTGGTGGGTCCGCTTACATAAACCAGACCGCCCTCCATATAGAAGTCGCCGTTTGAGTCAAGACCGTCTCCGCTTGCGTTGACCTTCAGCTCGCCGCCTGTTATCTTCAGGTAAACGCCCTCGCTGATGCCTCCGAAGGGGCTGTTGCCGCCTGTGCCGTCTGTGCTTCCTGCCGAGGCATTCAGGCCGTCGTCGCTGGCTGTGATGTCCGTCTTTCCGCCGGAGATAGTTATGGTCTTGGCCTCAAGACCCTCGTAGCTCTTTGTGACCGTCAGCTCTGCGCTGCCGCTTATCTCGAGGGCTTCGTCAGCGTGTACGCCGTCGTCTCCCGATGCTGCGGTGATAGTACCGCCGCTTATAGTCACGGTGCTGTTGGCGTGTATCGCATCGTCCGAGGAATCTATCTTGATCGTTCCGCCGGAGATAACTACCGACTTCCCTGCTTTCAGAGCCTTTGCGGAAGTCCCGTCGCTGCTGTCGGTGTCGGTTGAACCGTCGGGGTTCCGGAAGTCTCCGTCGGGCTGCGGAAAATCTCCGTCAGGCATCTGCGGAAAATCTCCGTCGGGCTTCTGGAAGTCTCCGCCCGGGAACTGCTTATCATCGCCGAAGTCGGAGGGCATCTCGGGTCTGTTCACTTCCGCATCAGTCTGGAACTTGCCGTCGTCCTGCTGCTGGTTTTGTTCCCTGTCGCCTCTGTTGCCGAAGCCTCCGGGCATCTGCATATCGCCGCCTCTGCCCTGAGCGTTGGCGCTTCCTCCGCCGGCTGTAAGGTCGAGCTCGCCGCCCTCAACGAGCAGCGAAGTCTCCGCCTGCAGGGCATCGCCTGTGCTGTTCACGGTAATGCTGCCGCCTGTGATGTCGATGAAGCCCAGGCTCTCGTCCTCACTGTTGGAGGATTTGATGCCGTTGGAGCCTGCATTTACATTTATAGTACCGCCGACGATCTTAACGGAATCCTTGCCGGTGATGCCGGTCTTTTCGGAGGTGACGTTCAGGGTGCCGTCTGAAATTACAAGGCTGTCCTTGCTGACAATGCCGTGCTTGTAATTGGCGGTGACACTCAGTGAACCCGTGCCGTTGAAGGTAAGGTCTGCCTTCGAGAAAACTGCCGCATCAACGCTTGCCTCGTCGTCGGAAAGCACATACTCGCTGCCGTCGGAAAGAGAATTCTCCGTGCCCTCCGCAAGGGTGAATATCACCTTCCCTGCCTCGGGGATATAGACAGGGGCATTGTTCTCGCAGGTGAGGTCGAGGCCTTCAAGCACCAGCTTGACTTCCGTTTTCTTGCCGCTTGAAACTATTATCCTGCCGTTTTTGCAGCTGCCGCTGAGGATGTAAGTCCCTGCCGAATTTATGGTGACCGTCGTGCCATCTGCCGATGCTCCTTCGCCTTCCACTTCTGCCGCGGAGTCGGAGAATGCTATGCGTGTGGAATACTGCTGGTCGTAGCCGGAGTCCAGGTCGTTGGCGTCAACGCTTGTGTCGAGCGCCTGTATATCTGCGCCGGAGCTGTCGGTCTCTGCCGCAGAGCTCACCGAACTTTCATCGGACTTCGCTTCCGAGCTGTCAGAGCTGTTCACCGAACACCCTGCCGCCGAAAGCACCATTATCAGCGCACAGGCAAAGGCACATATCTTTCTGTTCATTCTGACACATCTCCTTAAAAAGTTCTCTCCGCTGTTTTAGAGCGGAGAGCGTTTTGTTTTTATCTTATTTACAGCTGCTCTACAGGGGTCTCCCTCTTGCCGCACATTACTTCAAGATTGCCGTTGCGCTCGCGTATCTCGTCAAGCATCTTCTTCTCGTCCTTTTTGTCCTTGAAGGTCACGGTATATTTCAGCTTGTAGAGGCTGCCCATAGCCGTAGTCTTCACGTTCTCAAGCTCCGAGCTCACAAGATACTTCTCGAAGATGTCGTCGAATATCTCGGTGTAGTCAAGAGACTCGGGGATAGTTACGGTGAGTGTCTTGTCGGCTGCTTTCTTGTCGCCTATGGGGAAGAAGGTGAATATCAGCGACACTATGCAGGTTATCACTGTGAACACCGCCGCCAGGACGAGCTGGTTCGTGCCTGTTGCAAGGCCTACTGCCATTGCAAGGAAGATACCGCAGATCTCTTTTGCGTTTCCGGGAACGGAACGGAAGCGGACAAGGCTGAAAGCACCCATTACCGCAACGCCTGTTCCCACGTTTCCGTTTACCATCATTATCACTACCTGCACGATCAGCGGCAGGATAGTCAGGGCAAGGATAAAGCCCTTGGATTTCTTCTGCTTGAAGCAGAAAGTGAAGCTTATGAGCAATCCCAGCGCCAGAGATACAGCGCTGCACATTGCGAATGTAGAATTATCTATCGACACGGAAGTTATCGTGGTCGTTGTAGTCACAAGATTGTTAAGCACAGTTATTCACCTTTCCTTCTTTTACTTCTTCGGCGTTCTTCTTTTCGCAGACCTGCTTGTATGCAGTTCCGTATTTCGAGAACGAAGCCTGTCTTATCTCCAGCTCGTCCAGGATATGCACAAGCCACAGGGGCATCGCGTTCGTTATCTTGATCTCCATTATCCTTGTGCCTTCGGGCAGGAGAACTTTCCCGTAGGAGCCGCTTCCCAGCTCCAGGTCGTCTTCCCGGTAGGTAATGTTCCGGTCGAAGGTGACTCTCAGTTCCTTGTCCTCGTTGCCGTACATGGCTATCCTGTCGTAACTCAGATACATAGCAGGAGCTATGCCCTTGTAGAGCTTTAAGAAATACAGCAGCTCGTTTTCTATCTGCCGGTTCTTCACCCCGACCCTCTCGCCGCTTGTGAAGTGCCTTGAATCTGCAAGAGGCATCGAGATACGCCTTTTATAAACGACCCCCTTGAACTTCTTCTTCACCTCGACGAACACCGTCGAGTCCTCGCCTTCGGGTGTGCCGTAGCTTCGTACCCTCAGCTTTTCTTTGTAGATCGGCTTTTCCATCGACCGCCGCACCAGCAGACGCTCGGGTGTGTCGTAATAGATGTTGCAGATCTTTGTCTCTCCGTACTGATCGACTGTCATGTACTCGTCAAGCCTTTTTCTCAGCTCGGTGTACTGGTGTTCGTTCAGCACATATTTCTGTTCGACTCTTTTGAACACAGCCTGGAATGCCGCCATACATATCCCCCCTTGTTTTTTCTATGATCTGATTATAAACCCCAAACCTTAATCAAAGCTAAATCTAATGTGAAAGCTATGTGAAAGTTAAAGGCAATATCTCAGCCCCATTGTGCGTCAAATCGCCGGGATCCGATGCAGGAAAGCTTTGTGCCTTTCAAGCAGGATCACGGTGATATGACGCAAAGCCGGCAAGCAGACGGCGTGCAGAGGCATTAGCCGCGAGTCGTGCTGTATTGCCTTATATCCTGAAGACAAGCCCGAAACTTATCCTGCCGTCCTCTGCTTTGCATTCTGCTTTCGCCTTGTGGACATCGGCTGTTGCCTTTGCGATGGACAGCCCTATGCCGTAGCCGCCCTTGCCCTGACGCTGCCTTGCCTCGTCCGAACGGTAGAACCTGTCGAAAAGCCGAGAAAGATCGCCCTCAGGCGGCTGCCTGCAATCGTTTATGACGCAGAGCCTTATGTGCTTGTGGGTCTTTTTGAGGCTAACGGTTATCCTTCCGCCTTCGTCGCAGTATTTTACGGCGTTGTCCGCAAAGATGCCTATGACCTGCCTTATCATCTCTTCGTTGCCCACAAGGCTTATCCCCTGCTCGATATCTGTTTCAAATATCTCGCCGTGGGTCTTTGCCGGAGCCTCAAAGGCTGACGCAGCTTCCTCTGCCGCTGCCGAAAGATCGAACTCCGCGAACTGCACGTCCTGTCCCGTTTCGTCGGTCTTTGAGAGCCGCACAAGATCCTTCACCAGCCCGTCAAGGCGTGTGATCTGGTTCTTTATGCTCTCCGTCCACTCTGTGGGCTCGCTTGTCATCTCGATGACTTCCGTGTTCGCCGAGATTATTGCCAGGGGTGTTTTTATCTCGTGGCTGGCGTCGGTTATGAACTGCTTCTGCTTCTCGTGCATCTCAACGAAGGGTCTTATCACCCTCTTTGAAAGCAGCCATATCAGTATAAAGATCAGCACCGTGCTTATCAGCAGTATCAGCAGGGAAACGATGAGATAATTCTGCTTTGTGTTGTTGTTGCTGCGGATATCAAGGAAGACATAGATCGTCTTCGTACCAACCTCACGGCACTCAAAGCGGTAGTTGCTGAGCTTCCCGGACTCCTCGCCGGAGTCTCTTGCTTCTTCGGCAAGCTCTGCCGCCTGCTCGCTGTCAACGGAAGCTATCTGCCCGGTATTGATTCCGGCGATCTTCCCCTGGGAGTCGAAAGTCACGGTGAAATATCTTGTCTGGTATTTTGTTTCCTCGTTGATGAACTTATGCTTATCCGGCGAGAACTTGCCCTCGCCTCTGTCACGTTCGGCAGGCGGCTCGTTATTGTTGTCGGGGTCATTGTTATTGCCGCCGATGCCGCTGCCTTTGCGCTCGAAAAGCTCGGGGAAGACGCCGTTGTTATCGAGGATCATGTCGATGAGCTCTTTCTCGTTCTGATCTATCTGATAGTAGTTTATTATATTTATAGCCGCTACCACCAGCGAAAGCACCGCCGCCATAGAGATCATAGCGATAAGCACGAATCTTCTGCGAAGCTTTTTAAACATAAGGCTCACCCCGGGTCAGATCATTTTTTCTTCTCAAGCGAATAGCCGATGCCTCTTGCCGCCTTTATCTCGATATCAGCTCCGAGGCTTGCGAGCTTTTTCCGGAGGTAGGAGATATAGACCCAGACCACGTTTATCTCGGCGTCGGAGTCATAGCCCCATATCTTTTCCATAAAGCGCTCGGTGGATATCAGCTGTCCGCTGTTTATCATAAGCATCTCCATGAGCTGGAACTCCTTTGAGCTCAGCCTCAGCTTGCCGCCGGGCCCTTCAAGCTCGAAGGTCTCGCGGCTGAGCCTGATGTTCCCTGCCTCCAGCAGGTTCGGAGCAAACTCGGTCTTCCTCCGGGTCATGGCTCTTATCCTTGCAAGGAGCTCGCCCATAGAGAAGGGCTTTGTGAGATAGTCGTCGGCTCCTGCATCGAGGCCTGTGATCTTGTCGTCGGTCTCGCTCTTGGCTGTGAGTATGAGCACCGGCGAAGCTATCCCCTCCTCGCGGAGCTTTTTCAGCACCTCGATGCCGTTCATCTTAGGCATCATAAGGTCGAGGATAATGCCGTCGTAGTCGCCCATTCTCCCGTAGGCATAGGCATCCGCGCCGTCATAGACCGCATCGACGGAATAATTATTATGTTTAAGGACAGCGCACAGCGCATTTGAAAGCTCGTGCTCATCCTCCGCAAGCAAAAGTCTCATAAAGATCACTCCTTCAAGCTCATTATAGCCTGCTTACTTTAAAATTAGTTTAGCACATATAGGAGGAAATGTCAATTTGTATATTTGCGTAAACAGAGGTTTTTCAGCACAAAAAAAGGCACCCGCGGCGGGGCAAGCCCCCCTGCGGATGTACGCCTTTGCGGCCGGAAAAATCGCTGCCGAGCTCGCGAGGGATATGTTCTGTTTCTCCCGATGTAAGCAAGCTCTGCTTGCGGAACGTGTCAAGCGCCGTCGCCGCTGCGACTCAGTTTCCTCATCGCCTCTACCGCGCAGCGTATCGCTCTGCTTGTGTCAAAGGTCTGCGTTTCGTCAGTTCCGCTGTATGACCTCTCCATGTTCCAGATAGCCGTCAGTACTGCTCCGCTCCTGACCTGCCTTGCCTGCGCAACTGCAAACAATGCCGCACACTCCATCTCCGAGCACAGGCATCCGCACTTGATATAGCTCTGCCATCTTTCCCTGAGCCTGTATGCCACAGGCGACTTCTCCGTCTCCACCTGGCCGTAAAAGCTGTCCTTTGAGTGAACTACGCCTACGTGGTATCTTCTCCCGTCCTTGTCCTCCGAAAGCTCCTCAGCCGCTTTTGCCAGCGCTGTGGTAACGTCGAAATCCGCAGCCGACGGATAGACCGAGGGCAGATACTCGAAGGATGTACCCTCCGATCTTATGGCTGCCGAGGCGATGACAATATCTCCGCCTCTGACCTTATCTGCCATGCCGCCGCTTGTTCCAACGCGGATGAAGGTATCTGCTCCGCACTTGACAAGCTCCTCAACTGCTATGGCTGTTGATGGACCGCCTATCCCCGTGGAGCAGGCTGTAATCTTCTCGCCGTCAAGGGTCCCTGTCCAGACGTTATACTCCCGGTTATAAGCGACTTGCTTTGCGTTTTCAAAATGTGCTGCTATGTCGGGTATCCTGCCGGGGTCTCCTGCCAGGATGACATACCTGCCCACTTCTTCGGGCAGAGTCTGTATATGATACTGTCTTTCGCTGTCTATCAGACTGCGCATAAGCTCATCTCCTTATCTTTCCCAGGGCTGGTCATTAAACGATGCACTGTAGCCGCTGTTATATGCTGCGATCTCGTCGAGCTCCTGTGTCCGGCGTTTTTTGAGGAAGACGAACAGCAGGATGATGCCGGCGATGAACAGACCTCCGCCGACGCCGAGGAAGACGTAGGAAAATATCCTCACGGTCTTATACTCGGGGACATAAATCTCCTTCGGGTCGTCGGGATCCACCATGACCGTCACCTTATCGCCCACCTCAAAGGGCTTGGGGCTCGTTGCCAGCTTGCTCTCATACTTATAGACTTTTCCGTTATACTCGTACTCGAACACCGGCGCATATGTGGTGGAAGTGCCGTGCTTATTGCGCGATCTTTTCTCGACGAGCTCTACGACTGTTCCTTTGGTCTCGAAGGTGCAGTTCTTTTCGCTCTGCTTCGAGGAATACAGAACTGCTCCGCCTATCACAGAGAACACAATTCCCAAGACCGCAAAGATCAGCCCCACGATCAGAAGGGCTTTGGTAGTATTCACACTTTTTGCTGCCATTTGCTTATCCTCAGCGCTGTATCTTCATTGAGATATCGAAGGCCTTCACCGAATGTGTGAGGGCTCCGAGGGAGATTATATCCACCCCTGTTTCGGCTATCTTGCGGATAGTCTCGTGGGTAACGTTGCCGGAGGCTTCAAGCAGAGCTCTGCCGTTTGTAATGGAGACGGCCTTTGCCATTTCCTCGCAGCTCATATTGTCGAGCATTATTATCTCTACTCCGAGGTCAAGAGCTTCCTCAAGCTGCTCGATATCGGAGACCTCGACTTCTATCTTCACGGTATGCCCCATTTTCTCTCTCAGGGCATTTACCGCACCTGTCATGGAGCCGTAGGCATCGAGGTGGGTGTCTTTCAGCATGGCGCAGTCCGAGAGATTATATCTGTGGTTGCGTCCTCCGCCGACAGTCACCGCATATTTCTGCAATGCTCTGAGTCCGGGCAGGGTCTTTCTCGTATCGGCTACAGAAGCCTTTGTGCCCTCCACGAGCTTCACGCACTTGTTCGTTGCGGTGGCTATGCCGGAGAGGTGCTGGATAAGATTGAGGGCTGTTCTCTCGCCTTTGAGCAGGGCTCTTGTATGGGCTGTTATCCTTGCGATGATATCGCCTTTCTTCACAGCCTCGCCGTCGTGTATCAGTATCTCGAAGCCCGCGCTGTCGTCAAGCAGGGTGAAGACCCTCATAGCTATATCTATGCCGCAGAGAACGCCGTCGTCCTTTGCGAGATAATAAGCCGTATCGATCTTTTCGCTGTCAACGAGATAGTCTGTTGTTACGTCGATATAATTTATATCCTCCAGAAGAGCTGCCTTTATTATATCGTCGATCTGAAATTGCATGAGCTTCATAGTTTTTCTCCTTATTGTTATTATTTCCGTTTTCACAAAAGTATTTCTAAGACAGATCAAGTTTATATCCGTTTTTCAGCAGCGATCTTTTCGATCGTATCTTCAAGTATCGCCTGTCTCAGCTCAGTCAGCCATTCGGAAAATGAAACCGTATCGAATGCATAGGTCTTATTCAATTCAAACTCATTTTCCGACCATGTGTCAAGAGGCGATTCGTTATGCTGTATCAGAGCTTCAAGTTTATCGAGTGCTTTGTATATTTTTGATTCTGTTGTTTTCTGATCTTCCATTTCTTTGTATAATGCAGTTAATTCATCAGCTGCTTCGGACGGCATCGAGTTTATCCATTTCTGCAAAAGAGAATCTTCCGTTTTTCTCTCTGCATCGGTTTTAAGAAAAGTGGGAATATCGCCTGTAAAGCACTCTCCGAGATCGTGGATGATACACATATCAACTACTTTGTTCATATCAGCATCGGGGAACTCATTTCGCAGCAATAATGCCATAAGAGATATTCTCCAGCTGTGCTCTGCAACGCTCTCCGTCCTTCCGTGTGAAGTCGTACAATGCCGCGGAGTGTCTTTCAGTCTTTCAGCGATATGTATTATATCAAGATATTCTCGTGCATTCATCTGAATTTTTCACCCCAAAGCCCCGTATTTTTTTCTGTCTGCACAATGAAATTAGATTTTTATATGATACAGAAAACAGTATCCTCGATCTCCCGGGGATACTATTTTTCTATGATCATTTTCTTCTGTTCATTATCGCTCTGTCAACTGCCCCGAGAAAGGCTCTGTAAAGTGCCGCCACAAAAAGAGCCAGAGCCGTAAGAGCAAGCTCGCGCCTGTGTCCCAGCAGGTCAACAGCCGAAAGCAGCATATAGACCCAGAAGGGATAGAACATGGCGTAGAAGAAGAATTCCCGTCTGTTGATAGGTGCAGGCTTTTCCTTTGTGCCGATGGTGAAGAAGAACTCCACCCCCACAAGCAGGAAGGCAAACAGCAGCATCAGCAGGAACACGACCCCGTCTGAGGGCTTCACCGTGACGAGCAGCAGCACGAACAGCATATAAAAGCTTATGCCCAGCAGCAGGAGGATCCCGTGCTTGATCCGCTTTTCTCTCATTGCTGGTCGGATCTGTGGTCGGGTAACTCGGCGCTGCCGAATGCGATGTGGTAAGCCTCGCCGAGGACGATGAAGGCCACAGTCGCAAGGGCTCTCGCCTCAACATAGTCTCTGTCGATCTTGAATCTGCCGTGATCCAGCAGGCGCTTGATCTCGACGATCCTCTCGTAGCCCTCTGCAAGGGCCTGGATGTCCGGCATAACGAAATACGCAGCCTGCATTATGCTTCTGATATCCGTGCGGAGCCCGGCAGGTATATGCTCGGCACCCTCGTGGGTATCGAAGGTATAATCCGCGAAATCCGCAGGAGCGTCAGCTGCCTTCTGGTTTATATCACCTGCTGCCCTGCGGGAGAATACCAGCGCTTCGAGCAGCGAGTTGGATGCAAGTCTGTTGTTGCCGTGGACGCCTGTGCAGGAGCACTCTCCGCAGGCATAGAGGCCGTCGATAGTGGTGCGTGCATAGATATCCACTTTGATACCGCCCATGAGGTAATGCTGGCAGGGGAAGATAGGCACCGGCTCCTTGGTCATATCATAGCCTGCTTCCAGAAGATTCTTGTAGATCATGGGGAAGCGTTCCTTTATGAACTCGGGGTCCTTGTGGGAAATGTCAAGATAGAAGTCGTCCGAGCCTGTCTTCTTCGCCTCGAAGATTATCGAGTGGGAAACAACATCTCTCGGCGCAAGCTCGAGGCGCTTGTCGTAGTTGTCCATAAAGCGCTCAAGGTTGCAGTTTTTAAGGTATGCGCCCTCTCCGCGGACAGCCTCGGAGATAAGGAAGCACTCCCTTGTCTTGCGGTTGTTGAAGGCTGTGGGGTGGGAGTGTATATAGCTGAGGTTGTTGATCTCTGCACCAATCCTGTAATCCTCGGCTATGCCGTCGCCGGTGGCGATGGCGGAATTGGTGGTGAACTCATAAACACGTCCGATACCGCCTGTGGCAAAGATCATAAAATGAGCAGCCGCAGTTATATAACCGCCGTCCTTCAGCAGCAGCACCGAAAAGCCCGTTCTGGTCTTTCTGCACTCGCACATGACGGTGTTCTCCCAGATTTCCACGTTGCCAAGCTCCTGCACGTTCTCAAGGAGAGTGGTCTCTATCTCGAAGCCCGTTGCATCCTTGTGGTGGAATATCCTGTGCATACCGTGCCCGCCCTCGAGAGTGCGGTGGTAATCGCCGTTGGGGAGCTTATCGAAATCGCAGCCCAGCTCGATGAGATTTTCTATATCTATCTTCGCCTCGTTGACCAGCACGTCTGTAGAGACAGGGTCGTTCTCAAAGCCGCCGGCAACGAAGGTATCGTGCTTGTGCTTTTCGGGCGAATCCTCGGGGCTGTTGTAAACACCGGCTATGCCTCCCTGAGCAAGAGAGGAATTGCAAAGCGTGGTCTCTCTCTTCGAGAGCACCAGCACCCGAAGCTCGGGGGAAAGGTTCAATGCGGCATAAAGTCCGGCAGCTCCGCACCCGGCTATTATAACGTCGTAGTTATTCATTCTGATTACCTCTTTGATAAAGGATATGATACAGGCACCGCACAGTACGCTGCCTGCTGCCTATACATAATTTATTATAGCACATTATCATTTTCATTTCAATATATTTTTACAAACTTTTTCTTATATCGGCAAAAAAGCTGCCGCAGGGGAAAATGCGGCAGCAGCTGTCAATTTTTTACTTTAAGCATCCGTTCCAAATGCAGCTCTCCGATGCCCTGCTATCTTTGCCGCAGGAGCTTCGGGATGTGCAGCATAAGCATTTCTTCATCTGCTCCGCAAGATAGTGTAAAATATGGCTGTAGGGCAGACGTTTGGGAAGATCACCGCTGCTCCGGGGAAAAAGGACTTTCCTCTGCTCTTTATCGCTGATGCACCAGACCTCGGTGAAGACCCGCCTTATGTGCTTGCGGACAGCCTGGCCGCTCAGGCCGAGCCTTTCGCCTGCGGTCCTGAAAACTGCGCTCATGTACGGATCGTCATCAGCTCCGTTGATAATCACCTCCGTCAGCGACTCCTTTATGCACTCTCTGCCTATGACGAGCCGTCTGTCGGAAAGGAACTGCGGCAGCTTGCCGTCTATCTCCTGCCGGAGTTCATTATACAGCTCCTGCTGGTTCTGCAATTCGTTTTCTATGACGTTGGCTATGACATCGGGAAGGCCGCTGTATGAAAAAGGCGGCTCCAGCATCAGGGCTCTGCGGTCTGTTTTCCGGATGTAGGGATCGCGCATATTCGAGATGTCGAGCATAGGGATATGGAGCTTTCCGCAAAGGAGATCGCAGAGCTCCGTTCTGTGCTCCTCCGGGAAAAGCGCAAGGTCTGCAAGGACGAACTCCGGCTTTATGACAGCTGCTGTGTGCCGGCAGTCACGCAGGACGAACTCGCAGCGGTGGACTATAAACTTTGGTGCCAGCCCTTGGGCGATATGCTTGGACAGCGGTGAATCTGCAGCGATCATCAGCAGCATCCTTTTGTTCAAGCCGCTCTCCTCCCGTCGTTTTCAAGATCATAACTTATTGATTATATAACGGCACAAGTTTTTGTTCAATACAAAATGTCAAATATTGCATATTATTCATTATTTGTTGTTATTTCGACCGATAAATACATATCTGCAATTCACAAGTGCATCGCCCGTTAAGGCAGGTACGAAGCGCTGTCTCACGCTGCTGCCTTCTTTGGCATATCATGATAACAGATACGATCTCTATTGCTTTGGAGGTATTGCGATGAAGGACAAAAAACTGCTTTGTGCCGTCGGCGACAAACGATATATATACGCCTGTTCGGAGCTTGCGAAGAGCTTTCGCGTCTGTGCCGCAGGCTGCGGTGAACTGCCGGAAGACCTGCTTCCCTTTTCAAAAGATATGAAAGCCGATGCTCTGGTGCTTCCTCTGCTGAATTCAGCCGAACACAGAGACGGCAGGCATTTTATCCGCTGTATGGAGGGCTTTGCCGATCTCGGCGAGCTGCTGGGAGCATTGAAGGATAATGCCCCTGTTTTCGGGGCTTTAGCCGACAGGGAAACGGAAAACTATATCAGGAGCCTCGGGCACAGCTTCACCGACTGTTTCAAGGACGAGGAGCTTATCCGCAAAAATGCTCTGCCCACTGCCGAAGCTGCTCTTGAGATCGCCATGCAGAAGCTTGAAATCACGGTCAGCGGAACCAAGACCCTCGTCATAGGCTTCGGCAGAGTCGCAAGGGAATGTGCAAGGCTCTTCGGGGCCGCGGGCTCGGAAGTGACCTGTGCCGTAAGGCGGAAGGAAGCCCTCTCGGAAGCTGAGCTTGCCGGGCACAAAGCCTTCCTGCTGCCCGTTGACAGGGAGAACGCAAAGGGCTTTGACATCGTTATAAACACAGTCCCTGCCCTTGTGCTTGACAAAGATGCGCTTGCCTGCCTTGACGGGGATGTGCTCATCATCGATCTTGCGTCAAAGCCCGGAGGCACAGACTTCCCTGCCGCAAAAGCGCTGGGGCTCAAAGCTCTGCACGCACTTGCTCTGCCGGGGAAATACGCCCCGAAAAGCGCAGGGAGATATATCGCCCAAAGCATTGAAAGGCTCTTATCAGAAAACTTGACAGGGAGAGTGAAAGATGAAACTTGAAGGAAAAAAGATAGGTTTTGCCATGACCGGCTCGTTCTGCACCTTCGACAGGGCCTTTGAAACAGCAAGGCAGCTGGTGAAAGCAGGAGCCGATGTCACACCGATCATGAGCTTCACCGCGGCAGGTCTGTCAACACGTTTCGGCACGGCTTCGGACAACCGCGAAAAGATAGAGAGGATAACCGGACACAGGCTTATAGAGACTATCGAGGCTGCCGAGCCCATAGGTCCCAAGAAGCTCTTCGACCTGCTCATCGTCGAGCCCTGCACGGCCAACACCCTTGCAAAGCTGGCTGTGGGCATCTACGACACCCCGGTGACTATGGCTGTGAAATCCCACATCCGCAACGCAAGGCCCGTGCTTGTGGCGGTCTCCACCAACGATGCCCTTGCCGCCTGTGCGAAGAGCATAGGTCTTTTGCAGAACAGCCGCTGCTATTTCTTTGTGCCCTACAGGCAGGATAACTTTGAAAAGAAGCCCAACTCCGTGGTGGCGGATTTCTCGCTGACCGCCGAAGCCGCAGAGCTTGCCCTCGAAGGCAGGCAGATGCAGCCTGTCCTGCTTGCGGCAGAGAGCTTCAAATGAAAAAACGCCCGGAGACTATCGATATCTCCGGGCGCAGAATCATTTATTTTCCATAATAAGCGCTGAGATACATTTCCTTGATCTCGCTGATGAGAGGATAGCGCGGATTTGCGCCTGTGCACTGGTCGTCGAAAGCGTCCTCGCACATTTTGTCGAGGGTCTCGAGGAAGTATTTCTCGTCAACGCCGTAGTCCTTGATAGTGGGCTTGATGCCTACTCTTGCGATAAGCTCGTCGATAGCCTTAACGAAATTCTCGAAGGTCTCCTCGTCGTCCTTGCCGCCGAAGCCGAGATAGCGAGCACACTCGCAGTAGCGCTCAAGGGTGTGCGGATACTCATACTGCGAGAAAGTACCCATTTTTGCTGGAGCCGGGTCGATATTGAATCTCATGACCCTTGTAAGCAGGATAGCGTTAGCAACGCCGTGTGCGATGTGGTGGTAAGCGCCCAGCTTGTGAGCCATGGAATGGCAGACTCCCAGGAAGGCATTTGCAAATGCCATACCTGCCATGGTGGAAGCGTTGGCCATGCTCTGCCTTGCCTTGTAGTCGGTCTGGCCGTTGTCGTAGGCGGCAGGCAGGTTATCGAATATGAGCTTCATGGAACGCAGAGCGATACCGTCGGTATAGTCGGTAGCCATGATAGAAGCATAGGCTTCGAGATCGTGTACGAGGGCATCTATGCCCGAAGCAGCTGTGAGTCCCTTGGGAGCACTCATCATCAGGTCGGTATCGACGATAGCCATATTAGGCAGCAGCTGGTAGTCGGCAAGAGGATATTTGGTGCCGGTCTTTTCGTCGGTGATAACTGCAAAGGGAGTTACCTCCGAGCCTGTGCCGGAGGAAGTCGGAACTGCGATGAAATATGCCTTCTCGCCCATTTTCGGGAAGGTATAGACCCTCTTTCTTATATCGAGGAAGCGCATAGCCATATCGTAGAAATCCGCCTCGGGATGCTCATAGAGCACCCACATTATCTTTGCGGCGTCCATTGCCGAACCTCCGCCCACTGCGATTATCACATCAGGCTCGAAGTTCCTGATGAACTTAACGCCCTCCATAGCGGAGGCAAGGGTCGGGTCGGGAGCAACATCCGAGAAAGTCTCGTGGACGATACCCATTTTATCCAGCTGGTCTGTTATGGGCTTGGTATAGCCGTTTTTGTAAAGGAAGCTGTCCGTAACGACGAAGGCTCTCTTCTTGCCCATAACGTCCTTGAGCTCCTGCAGAGCAACGGGCAGGCAGCCCTTCTTGAAATAAACCTTTTCGGGAACACGGAACCAAAGCATATTCTCTCTCCTCTCGGCAACGGTCTTGACATTAAGCAGGTGCTTTACGCCGACGTTCTCGGAGACCGAGTTGCCTCCCCAGGAACCGCAGCCCAGCGTAAGCGAAGGTGCAAGATTGAAGTTATAGAGGTCTCCGATACCGCCGTGGGACGAAGGCGTATTGATGACTACGCGGCAGGTCTTCATCTTCTCGGCGAAGCGGTCTATCTTTTCCTTTCCGGTGACTGTATCGATATACAGCGAGGAGGTATGTCCGAAGCCGCCGTCGCAGATGAGCCTGTCGGCCTTTTCCATAGCGTCGTCGAAATCCTCGGCCTTATACATAGCAAGCACGGGAGAGAGCTTTTCGTGTGCGAACTCCTCGTCGATATCCACTCTCTCGACCTCGCCTATGAGTATCTTGGTCCCGGGATCCACTTCAAAGCCAGCGAGCTCTGCGATCTTTGCGGCTTTCTGTCCGACGATCCTTGCGTTCAGCGAGCCGTTTATTATCATCGTTTTCCTAACCTTATCGCACTCTTCGGGGCTTAGGATATGACAGCCTCTGAACTGAAATTCCTTCTTGACCTCGTCGTAGATCTCCTTGTCGATGATGACCGACTGCTCCGAGGCACAGATCATGCCGTTATCGAAGGTCTTGGAATGGATGAT
>CAMVOF010000026.1:0-18474 GCA_947169055.1 uncultured Clostridia bacterium | reverse complement strand
GTATTCGACAGGTTTTGAGAGCAGCCTGAAAACCGCATTGGAAAACGAAAGAAAGTATTTTAAGCTCTATGCCTCGCTCGGTCTGCTTGGCGGCCTTTTTATAACGGCAATGATCTTCTGAGGTGACGTATATGGAGATTGATCTTATATTTAAGATCGCCGCCATCGGAATGATCGTGGCGATACTCGGGCAGCTGCTTAAAAAGGCGGACCGTGATGAACAGGCGCTGATGATAACTCTTGCCGGGCTGATAGTCGTCCTGATAATGATAGCAGGGAAGATCGGCGAGCTTTTTGATACCCTCAGGACAGTTTTCGAGATATGAGCATCTTCGGTATTTGTGCGGCCGGGATAGCCGTCTGTCTTGCGGCACAGCTTTTGCGGGAAAGCGGCGGTTTCAGAAACGCCGTCATTATCTTTGCCTCTGCTGCGATATTTATAAGAATATCCGAACCATTGATCGATATAATCACTCAGCTGCGGGAGCTTTCGGAGGGTTCGGGCATTTCCGACGATGAGCTCGGGATACTAATCCGGGCTGTGGCGATCTGCCTTATTTCACGCCTTGCCTGCGATCATTGCCTTGATTCCGGCGAGCAGGCGCTATCCTCACAGATAGACCTTGCCGCAAGAGCAGCCCTTGTGCTGAATGCTCTGCCTCTGCTTAGGCGAATAATCGAGATAATTAAGGAACTGCTTGCATGAAGCGTAAAAATCCGAAAAAGTCATATTTGCCGCGGAAGCTGCCGATCTTTATGCTTGTAGCTGCTTTGATCTTCATTTTCGGCGCAGTTACGGCTTTTGCCGAAGACGAGGAAACAGAAGAAATAACACAGAAGATAGATTCGGGTATAAGAGCCGGCACAGACGAGGATGCAGCCGGATTTCTCGACGAACACGGGATTTCTGTTTCCGACCCAGAGGGCGTTTCTTCGCTTTCTCCTTCCGAGATATTCGCTTCTGTCTGGCAGAAGATGATCGACGGGCTGTTTTCTTCACGGATTTTGCTCGGCAAGCTTATGGCTATATGTATTCTCTGTACCGTTGCCGAGAGCCTTTTCACAGATCGGCGAGGGCTTGCAACAGTCGGTAATACGGCTGTCCTGCTGATAATAACCGCAGTTTACGATAGCCTGAGCGCCTGTATCGTTCTGTGCAGGAGCACGCTTTCGGCCCTTACGACTTTCATGCTTTCCTATCTGCCGATCTGCTCCAGCGTATCCGCTGCCTCGGGAAATGCAGCCGCCGGAGCAAGCTTTTACACCTCGACTATCTTCCTCTGTGAGGTCATAGCCTTTGTAACATCGAAGCTGCTTGCTCCTGCTGTCAGCGTGCTTGTGGCTTTGACGATAGCAGGCTCTGCCGAAGGCACTCTCGAGCTCGGCTCGGCAGCTGCCGCTTTCAAACGACTGACAACTGTCCTTCTTTCAGCATTCATGTGCATTTTCACGGGCTATATGGCTGTCAGCGGAAGTGTGACATCTGCATCGGACACTATGCGTGCAAGAGGCATCAGATTTGCAGCTTCAAGCTTTATCCCGGTTATAGGAGGAGCTGTCTCCGAAAGCTACGGCACAGTAAAGCAGAGCTTGTCGGTGATAAGAACAAGCGTGGGAGCTGTGGGGATAATCATTATAGCTGCTACTGTCCTTCCTCCGCTTATACATATTGCGGTCATCAAACTGACCATCTCCATAGCCAAGCTGATGTTCGATATGTTCGGGCAGAAAAACGGTTCGCGGCTGCTTGAAGGCCTTGGCTCGGTGCTGTCTGTAATACTGAGCATAATGATATGCTTTTCTTTGATGTTCATTACAGCGACGGGCTGTATGCTTGCGTTCAGCTCTGGCAGCTGACCGAAAAGAAAGGACTGTTCTGTATAAAAGCCTTTGTTTTGACTCTTTGCGTGTCCTCGCTGATAGGTGCGGCATTCAGCTCTCTTGTATCTTCGCCTTCACAGCGCAGGATGATAACGATGATCGTTTCTCTTGTGATCTCTATTTCTTTCTTTGCTGCATTGCCGGGCTTTGACGATGCTTTGCCGGAGCTTGAGGGTCAGAGTACCGAAAGCCGCTCGGAGGTCATTGACAGAGACATAGAAGGCTATTACATTTCCGAGGCTGAAAGGTCGGTAAAGGAGGAGCTCCAAAAAATATTGGCCGAAAAAGGGCTTCGGTGTGATGATATAAGCATAACCTGTACAGTCAATGAATATGATACATTAGCGGTGGAAAAAGCTGAAATGACCGTGTCCTCCGATAAGGAAGCAAAGGAGATAAGAGCCTGCCTTGAAGAGCTGCTGCCGGACACGGAGCTTTTGATAACTGTTTCAAAAACGGAGAACAGCGAAAATGCAGAAGATACTGAACAAGCTGACAGATAAGAAATACCGCCGCTACCTTGCTGCTGTGCTGTGCGTGCTCGTTCTGGCTCTGCTGTTTATCCCCGACAATAAAGAGACAAAGACCGAGACCGAAGAACAGAAGCCGAAGCTTACCGAAGCCTACAGCTATGTCGCAGAAACAGAAGAGAGGCTTGAAAAGCTCATTTCCGAGATAGAGGGAGCGGGAGATACGGAGATAATGCTTGCTTTTGAGGGAACTGAGGAATACATATACAGCACTGATATTTCAAGCAATTCAGCGAACAGTGACGGTAAACGATCCGAACAGCTCGACACAAAGCTCGTGACAGTGGGCGGAAGCTCCGACAAACGGGCGTTGCTGTCAAAAATAACCGTTCCGAAGATAACCGGGGCTCTAATAGTTTGCAGCGGAGCAGATACGCCGGCTATAAAGGAAAGGGTGCTGAAAGCGGCGTCGGCAGCGCTTGATCTGCCGACAAGTAAGATATGTGTTGAAAATCGGAGGTAATCAAGAATGAGAAAACCAACTATGATCATTGGCAAAAAGCAGATAGCCCTTGCAGGGTTGACGCTGATGCTCGGGGTAGTCGTTTATGCAAATTATGCCCTTTCGTCGAAGAGCGGAGAGATCAAAACGACGGATAAGGTGGAGACAAGAAGCGTAAATTACGGAGATGCACAGCTTGTGAACGGAGAACCGACGGAGGATTACTTTGCACAGGCCCGTATCGACAAAATGAAGTCCCGTGACGAAGCTGTGCAGACCCTCCAGCTTATTATGACAGGAGGAGATGCTACCGAAGAAGAGAAGCAGACTGCCTCCGAACAGGCTTCTACTGTAAGCGGCTTGATAGAATCCGAGAGCAAGATCGAAAGCCTGATAAAAGCCGCCGGCTTTGAGGACTGCGTCGTTTATCTCGACGGCAAATCGGCGAATATCGTTGTAAAGACGTCGGGAGAGCTTATCGAAAGCGAGGCAGCTCAGATAAAGGATATCCTTCTCGGTGAAGTCAGCGTCCCCAACGAAAACATAAGGATCTTCGATATAGACTAAAAAAATGCTCTCCGACAGAAAAAATTTGCTAAAAGGTGTTGTATATTTTCTGCATTTATGCTATAATAACATAAATATGAGAAAATTTCTTGTATAATTACCAAAATATGGCTATTCTGCTTAGGAGGGCAATATTATGAATGAAAATGAAAGATCGATAAACAGCTCGCTCAAGATAAGCGAGGAGGTCATCACAGAGATAATCTCAAATGCTGCCATGGAAGTTGACGGCGTTGCCGGCATTGCAAAGGCAAAGAAGAATCCTATCCGCAAGGTGATGAAGGATAAGAGGAAAGAGGATATCAAGACCGAGCTTGCAGGCGATGTGCTTGAGATCTCTGTGGGTATCATAATCAAGAGCGGTGCTAAGGCTGTCAATACAGCTGAAGAAGTTCAGAACAAGATCAAAAGTTCGGTACAGAATATGCTCAACCTTACCGTTACAAAGATAAATGTAAACATCGTTGACTGCGAAGAAGAAACCGAGTGATACACCGGCTCCCGGATATTTCCGGGAGCTTTTGGTGCGTTATCGATAAATTTAAGGATGTGTTTTTGTGGCTGCAAAAAGAAGAGATGTAAGAGAATCGGCGTTCATTATTTCCTTTGAAGCCCTTTTCCGTGACGATACCGTGGACGAGCTTTTTGAAAGCGCTTCCGAGATCGACAATATTATTCTTAACGATGAGGTGAAAAAAGTTGTTGAAGGTATTATCGGGAAAAAGGATGAGCTTGACGGTTATATCTCAAAATACAGTAACAAAAGAGCTCTGTCTCGTATCCCGAAGATAAACCTTGCGATACTGAGGCTTGCTGTTTATGAGGCGCTTTATGATGATAAGGTGCCTGTTAATGTTGCTATCAGCGAAGCTGTGGCTCTTGCCGAAAAATATTCCTACGACCAGGACATCGCCTTTATAAACGGCGTTCTCGGTTCCTTCTCCAAGGAGATCGGCGGAAAAGAAAATGGCTGACGTTCTCGGGATTGACACGAGCAATTATACCACCTCTGCGGCTGTGCTGGATACTGACGATCTGAGCTTTGTCCAGTGCAAACAGCTTCTGCCCGTAAAGCCCGGTGAAAAAGGACTGAGGCAGTCGGATGCCGTGTTCCACCACACAAAGCAGCTGCCGGAGATGATAAGCTCTGTCGTTAAGGGAAAGAGCATCAAGGCTATCGGAGTTTCCGTTAAGCCGAGGCTTGCGGAAGGCTCTTATATGCCCTGTTTTCTTGTTGGAGAGGGTGCTGCCGACAGCATCGGCTCTGTTATCGGAGCCGAGCCGGACAAGACCTCTCATCAGGTCGGTCATATCCTTGCGGCTCTCTATTCGTCGCAGAGGCTCGATCTTCTGCGCTCGGGCAGACCTTTTCTTGCTTTCCACGTCAGCGGAGGAACGACGGATATGCTTCTCTGCAACGGCGACAGGAGAGAGATAGTTGCCTGTAAGACGATAGGTGCGTCTCTTGATCTTAAAGCCGGACAGCTCATCGACAGAACAGGGCTTATGCTGGGGCTGAAATTCCCCTGCGGTGCAGAGCTTGAGAAGCTTGCTCTGCAAAGCAATAAGGAATACTACCCCAAGCCCGTGATAAAAGGGCTCGACTGCTGCCTTTCGGGTATCGAGAACAAGTGCAAAGATATGCTTGCGGCAGGAGAAGAACCCTGCGATATAGCTATGTTCTGCCTTTGCTCCGTGTATTCGGCTATACGGGCAATGACGAGGGCAGCTCTTGATATTTCAGATGTCTCCGGCATTGTTTACGCCGGAGGGGTAATGTCGGACAAGCTCATAGCCGAAAGGCTTGCCGCTGAGTTTGACGCAGATTTTGCAGCGCCCGACCTTTCCTGCGACAACGCGGTCGGGGTGGCTTTGTTCAGCGCATTCAGAAAGGGTCTGATCCGATGAGTTCTATCCTTACGGTCTCGCAGCTAAACAGATATGTTTCTCACAAGCTTTCCTCGGATGTCAAGCTGAGAGGGCTTGCGATAAAAGGCGAGATATCCAATTACAGCTTGAATTACAGATCGGGTCACGCCTATTTTTCCATAAAAGACGAAAACTCGGCGCTCAGATGCGTTATGTTCCGCAGCAACGCCGAAAGGCTTCGCTTTGAGCCGGAAAACGGTATGTCTGTACTTGCTTTCGGAGACCTTGAGGTCTATGAGAGGGACGGAGTTTATCAGCTTGTTACTCTCGAGCTGAAGCCCATCGGAGAAGGACAGGTCTCTCTCGGCCTTGAGCAGCTGAAGCGAAAACTCGCCGATATGGGCGTTTTTGATGCTTCCGCCAAGAAGGAGATACCGCTTGTGCCGGCAAAGATAGCTGTGGTCACTTCTGCTTCCGGAGCCGCTTTGCAGGATATACTGAATATACTTCAAAGGCGTTATCCGGTAGTTGAAGTCCAGGTCTTCCCCGCGAATGTCCAGGGGGAAGGAGCTCCCGATTCGATCTGCTCGGCACTTGCAAAGGCTGACAAAAGCGGTGCAGATACGCTGATACTTGCCAGAGGCGGCGGTTCTCAGGAAGACCTAATGGCCTTCAATTCCGAAAAAGTCGCTCTTGCGATCTTTGACTGCAAAACGCCTGTTATCTCAGCTGTCGGACACGAGACGGATATCTCTCTTGCCGACCTTGCTGCCGATATGCGAGCGCCAACTCCTTCCGCTGCGGCAGAGCTTGCAGTCCCCGATAAGGAACAGCTCATATCCGCTTTGGATGTGCTTTGCAGGCGAATGGGACTTATGTTTGAGTCTTCTGTCGAAAAGAAAGAATTTGAGCTCAGAGAAAAAATGCTGAGGCTCGAAGCTCTTTCTCCTGCCGCAAGGCTCGACAGCAAGCTCGAAAGGATAAGATCCCTTGAAAACCGGGCTTACACAGCTTTTAAGATGAAGCTCAACGACGATGACAGGCTTATAGATAAATATGCAGCACAGCTTTTTGCGCTCAGTCCTTTCAATATCTTGGAAAGAGGCTATTCGATAACAACGCATAAGGGCACGGCTGTGAGAAACAGCGCCGAGCTTTCCGAGGGTGACGAGGTGGAGCTTCGTTTTGCTTCGGGAAAAGCCGATGCTAAAATAATCAGGGTGATAGATAATGACATATGAAGAATCTTTAAAAAGACTTGAAGAGATAGTCGGGAAGCTTGAAAGCGGTGATCTTGCCCTTGAAGAGTCACTCGAGCTTTTCAAAGAGGGAAGCGAGCTTGCGGCGAAATGCAAGACCACCCTTGAAAACGCCAAGCTTCGGGTAAAAATGATCTCGGAGGGACAAGATGGATAAGGAACAGCTTGCTTTTTTAAAAGCTTATACCGATCTGATAGACAACAGGCTCGCTGAATTTACAGCCGAGAAGCCGGAGCTTTATTCCGTGCTTTTTGAGGCTATGGAGTATTCCCTCAGTGCCGGAGGCAAGAGGATAAGACCTGTTCTTATGCTGGAATTCTGCCGCATCTGCGGCGGAGAGCCTGAGCGGTACGCCGACATCGCCTGTGCTATCGAAATGATACATACTTTCTCGCTTATACACGACGACCTGCCTTGCATGGACGACGACGATATGAGAAGAGGCAAGCCCTCCTGCCACAAGGCTTTCCCGGAGAACATAGCTCTTCTTGCAGGAGATGCACTGAATACCATGCCCTTCGAGATAATCACCGAAAATGCGCTGAAAGGCGTTATTTCCGACAGGACGGCTGTAATGCTTACCTCTGTTCTTTCCAAAGCTGTGGGTGCAAACGGAATGATCGCAGGACAGGTGATCGACCTTATGTCCGAGGGCAAGAGCATTGATATCACGGTATTGAACGAGCTACAGGCAAAGAAGACAGGCGCTTTGATCGAAGCTGCCTGTGTTATGGGTGTCATCCTCGCAGGTGCTTATGACAAGATAGCACCTGCTGCTGCCTATGCCCAGGCTTTGGGAAGAGCTTTCCAGATAGTTGACGATATCCTTGATGTAACAGGCTCAGCGGAAGAGCTGGGAAAACCCATAGGCAGCGATCTTGAGCAGAATAAGAGCACATACGTTTCGGAGCTGGGCCTTGACAGGGCTTATACCGAAGCACAGATGCTTACCGGACAGGCTGTCGCTTTTCTCGGTGAGTTTGAGGACAGCGATCTCCTGAGAGAACTCACCATAATGCTGCTCACAAGAAGGAATTGAATTTACGGAGTGTTTTATCTATGTCGGATATTTTTGTTCCCGATCTTAAAAAGATGAGATTGCCTGATGATCTCAAGACCCTTGATTACAAGCAGTGTGAAGCTGCTGCCTGCGAGATCAGACAGATTCTTATAGATACAGTCTCGAAAAACGGCGGACACCTTGCTTCCAACCTGGGAGTTGTGGAGCCTACTATGGCTGTGCACAGAGTTTTCGACACCCCGAAGGACAAGATAGTCTGGGACGTCGGTCATCAGGCTTATACACATAAGCTCCTGACAGGAAGGCTTGACCGCTTTTCAACTATCCGCACGGCTGACGGACTTTCAGGCTTCTGCCGTCCCGATGAATCGCCTTATGACGCTTTTATAAGCGGACACAGCTCAAATTCCGTTTCGGCAGCACTGGGTATAGCAACAGCTATGAAGCTCAGAGGCAGCGACAGATATACCGTTGCCGTTCTCGGAGACGGAGCAATGACCGGCGGACTTGTATTTGAAGGACTTAACAACGCCGGAAAGAGCGAGACTAATCTTATCATAATCCTGAATCACAACGAGATGTCGATATCCAAGAATGTCGGCAGTATCGCAAAATATCTTTCAACACTCAGAACAAAAGACAGATATTACAAGACCAAAAACGCTGTCGAAAAGGCTCTCGACAAAACTCCCTTTGTGGGCAAGCCCCTTATAAGGGCTATCCGTTCATCAAAAAAAGCCGTAAGGAACGTTATGCTCAACAGCACTATGTTTGAGGACCTTGGCTTTGCGTTTATCGGCCCCCTCGACGGACATAATCTCGAGGAGCTTGAATACGGACTTAACGCAGCCAAGAAGCTTTGCAGGCCTGTTGTAGTCCATGTGAACACTACTAAGGGCAAGGGCTATGAGCCTGCGGAGAAAAACCCCGGCGAATATCACGGCATCGGTTCTTTCGAGATAACTACGGGCAACCCCGAGGTAGTAAGCAGCGACAGCTTTTCCAGCGCTTTCGGCAAGGAGCTTGTAAGCCTTGCAAGGAAGAACAAGCGTATCTGCGCAGTGACAGCCGCTATGAAATACGGAACAGGGCTTCAGTATTTTGCCAAGGCTTATCCCGACAGATTTTTTGACGTGGGTATCGCCGAGGAGCACGCTGTCACATTCTGCGGCGGCCTTGCTTCAATGGGGATGATACCTGTTTTTGCCGTGTATTCATCCTTCCTGCAAAGAGCCTATGACGAGCTTATCCACGACCTTGCTATCTGCAATACCCACGCGATAATAGCCGTTGACAGAGCCGGCATAGTCGGCGAGGACGGCGAAACTCATCAGGGCATATTCGATGTTCCGTTCCTGACGACTATACCGAATATCACCATCTATTCTCCGTCAACTTACAACGAGCTTTCGTGGTGCCTCGGAAAAGCCGTAAAGCAGAAGCACGGTATAGTGGCTATCCGTTATCCCAAGGGCAGAGAAGGTTTATCAGACAAGGATGCCGAGATGCAGGATATCGTTCTGGATACAAAAGGCAACAAGATACTTGCGGTGACATACGGAAGGCTCTATGACGGGCTTATCAGAGCAAAGGAAGACCTTCACAGCAGGTCGATTGATATTGACATCATGAAGCTTGTAAAGATCTTCCCTATGTCGGACGAGGTCGCAGATATATTCTCGAAGTACGATAAGGTCGTGTTCTTTGAAGAGTCATATAAATACGGTTCGCTTTCCGAGAAATATAAGGCGATTTGCCCGAATGTTATCTCTGTTGCATTGAACGGCTTTGTAAGGCACGGAGAAACTTCACTTCTCCTTAACGAGTGCGGGCTTTCTGCCGAGAAAATGTCCGATCTTATAGAGGAAATCAGTTCAAAATGAAAGAAAGACTTGACATAAGGCTTGTAAAGGACGATCTCGCCAAAAGCCGCGAAAGAGCCAAGGAGCTTATCAAAAAAGGCGCTGTGACCGTTAACGGAGCTGTTGTGAACAAGGCTTCGGCTTTGGTGGATGAAAGCGATGTGATCGAAGCGGAAGAGGATCTTGCCTATGTGGGCAGGGGGGCTTTAAAGCTCGAAAAAGCCCTTGACTGCTTCAAAGTTAGTCCCGAGGGGCTTGTCTGTGCCGATATCGGCGCTTCGACAGGCGGCTTTACGGAGATAATGCTGCTTCGTGGCGCCAAGAAAGTCTATGCTGTGGATGTGGGACACAGTCAGCTCGCAGAAAGCCTTTGCGCTGACCCGAGAGTAGTCAACATGGAAGGCTGCAACGCAAGGTATCTGACGCCCGAAAGCTTTTCCGAGCCGATACAGTTTATAAGCATGGACCTTTCTTTCATATCGCTGACTAAAGTTATGGGGGCCGTTGCTTCCTGTGCAGCCGAGGGTGCGGATATTATCGCGCTTATAAAGCCGCAGTTTGAAGCCGGCAAAAGCGCTTTGAACAAACAAGGCGTTGTCAGCAGCAGAAAAGCTCATATCGAAGTGCTTAAGGGGCTTCTGAGCTTCTTTTCGGGATGCGGGTTTGCTGTAAAGCAGCTGACCTTTTCGCCGGTCAGAGGTGGCAGCGGCAATATAGAGTATCTTGTTCACCTATGCAAAGGCGATGAGCCTGACAACGTTTTTGATATAAAAAGTCTTGTAGATACGGCGTTTGAAAGCCTTTAGACCAAAGAGGAAAAGATCATTATGGTTGTTTATGTTTTTCCGAATCTCAGCAAAAAGAATTGCAGACACTACACCGAGGAATCCTGCGCCTTGCTTGAAGCATCGGGCTGTGAAGTCGTTATGCTCAGGGAATATGAGGCGGTTTTCGGCTCTGACAAGAATATCCGGTTCCTTGATGCTGATGCTTGCATCGGGCTTTGTGAGATCATTATCGTTATCGGCGGTGACGGCACTATCCTCAAGATAGCCGAGCAGGCTGCACGAAACAAAAAGCAGATACTCGGCATCAACTGCGGAAGGCTTGGGTTTATGGCTTCCCTTGAATACGAGCAGCTTCCTCTCCTGAAAAAGCTTTACCGCCGCGATTACACCGTGTCTTCGAGGATGATGCTCGATGTCTGCCGCACAGACGACCCCAAGACCCATTTCTGTGCCTTGAACGACATTGCTTTGACGAAGTCCGAAAACTGCAAGATCGGCGATTTCAAGCTCGTTAAAGACGGCATCCCGGTATCGTTTCTCAGAGCTGACGGCGTTATTTTCTCGACTCCCACAGGCTCGACTGCTTATTCCATGTCTGCCGGAGGTCCTATCATCGACCCGGGGATGGACTGCATAGAATATACGCAGATTTGCGCACATTCGCTGTTTGCAAGGACTATGATCTTCTCTCCCGACAGCACCTTGTATGCTTCCTTTTACGGCAGAGAGGATTCTCATGCCGTTGTCAGCATTGACGGAAATATGCTTATAAACCTCACTTCAAACTCAACGCTTAAAATAACCCGCTCTGACCTCAGGGCTGATATAATCGACCTTTGCGGAGGCAGCTTCTTCAATTCTGTTAATGAGAAGCTCATGCAGCCGCTGAAAGGCTTTTCCGGAGAAGAATTACAATGAAAAAGCAAAGAAAACAAAGACAAGAGCTTATACTCAGTCTCATAGCCGAGAACACGGTCTCGACCCAGGAGCAGCTCCTTGAGTTGTTACAGGAGAAGGGCTGCGATGTGACACAGGCCACGGTCTCAAGAGATATAAATGAGCTTGCACTTATAAAATGCACAGCCCCGGACGGAGTTTATAAATATGCTGTGCCGGCACTGAACATCAAAAGAAACGCATCGGCGGACAAAAGCTTTATCTCCATGATCTCCGAGGGCGTTATTTCGGTGGATTATGCGCTGAATACCGTTGTGGTCAAGTGCCTGACGGGAATGGCTCAGGCAGTTTGCGCAAAGCTCGACTATGCCGGGATCGAGAACGTTGTGGGCACTATCGCCGGAGACGACACGATCTTTATCCTTATGCGCTCCGAAAAGGATGCTCAGAGGCTCGTTAAGGAGCTTTTGCTCGTGATAAAAAAATAGCAGAGGCAGTTTTGTATGTTAAAGGAACTCTATATCCAGAATTTTGCTGTTATTGAAAAAGCGACCATTGACTTTACCAATGATCTGAATATATTCACCGGCGAGACAGGTGCCGGAAAGTCTATCCTGATAAACGGCATCAACGCTATCCTCGGGATGAGGGTGACAAAGGAGATCGTCAGGACAGGTGCAGAGAAGGCCGTGGTTTCGGCTCTTTTTGTTGATCTGCCTTTGGATGTTTTAGCGAAGCTTTCGGAGCTTGGGCTCGATATCGAGGACGGACAGCTGTTCTTATCGAGAGAGATAAGCTATGACGGCGGCAGTTCCGCAAAGGTCAATTACCGCAGCGTCAGCATAAGCGTTCTCAGAGAGCTGGGAAATATGCTGGTGAATATCCACGGGCAGCACGACAATCAGATACTTATGTCCCCGGACAAGCACATAGATATTCTTGACAGCTATGCGGATTCAGCTGAGCTTCTGGAGGACTATCAGACCTCTTTCAGGCGTTTGCAGCACATCGCCAAGGAGATAAGTTCTCTCAAAGCTATGAACGAGCAGAGAGCCTATAAAGCCGATATGCTCAGAGACCGCATTGCCGAGATATCTGCTCTTGATATTGCTCCCGGCGAGGACGAAGCTATAAAAGAAGAGCTTGACATCGCAAAGAACGCAGTTGAGATATCCGAGGCACTGTTTGCTGCCGAGCAGCTTCTCAGCGGTTCGGAAAGCACTACGGGAGCTGTGGAGCTCGTTACCGAGGCTTCAAAGCATTTAGATGATTTCACGGACATAATGACCGATCTCGAAGAGCTTAACGACAGGCTGTTGGCTGCAAAGATCGAGATCACGGATATTGCAGGGGAGCTTTCTTCAAGGCTCGACAAGCTGAATGTCGATCCCAAGAGGTTCGATTATCTCAACCGCAGATATGAAGACCTGCGGAAGATAATGAAAAAATACGGCCCTGAGCTTGACAATGTTTTTGAGACTCTTGAAAACGACCAGAAGGAGCTTGAAGCTCTCGATTCTGCCGACCGCAGCCTTGATGAGCTGAACGAGAGGAAAAACGAGCTGCTGACGGAAGTCTCAAAGAAAGCAAGAGCTTTGTCCGAGCACAGGCGTTCTGCGGCAGAAAGATTCATCAAGCAGGTAACGGAGGAGCTTGAATTTCTGAATATGCCTAAAGTCAAGCTGGTTGTTGAGATCAACAGCGGCAAGCTGACCATCAGCGGAATGGATAACATCGAGTTCCTGATCTCGGCAAACGTCGGCGAAGAGCCGAGACCCATTGCAAAGATCGCATCAGGCGGTGAGCTGTCGAGGATCATGCTCGCGCTGAAAAACGTCATCGCCGAAAAGGATTCTATCGGAACGCTGATCTTCGACGAGATAGACACAGGAGTCAGCGGCAGGGCAGCTTTGAAGATAGGGATGAAGCTTAAGAGCATCTCGCGAATCAGGCAGGTCATCTGCGTAACACACCTTGCGCAGATCGCTTCCATGGCTGACAACCACCTGCTTATCGAGAAGAACATCGAGGGCGACAGGACTGTCACGACGGTGAAGCAGCTGTCCGAGGATGAGCGCAAGTATGAGATCGCACGTATCATCGGCGGCGAGAATATCACCGAGCTGACCCTTGAAAGCGCTCAGGAGCTCATAGACCAGAGCGAAAACCCGAAAAATGACTGAAAACAGCTGTCAATGCTGGATAATTCTTGGTATTGACTTATTGGACAAAATTTGATATAATAGATAAGATAAAGCGATATTACAGGAGGCGAGCTGATTTGAAGGTAATACTGATCTCTCATACACCCGACCCGGAAAGAACTGTGGCAACGGCTGCGAAGCTTTGCTATTCTTCAAGCGATATAACTTCGCTGCATGAAGGTCTTACCGACGACAAGATCGCTTCCTTTGTCGATATGCTTGCAACGATCGGTCATGAAAGCGTTATGGAACACGCTTCCTTCACCTTCGGTATAGAGGGAGTATCGAGAGCCTGCACTCACCAGCTGGTAAGACACAGGATAGCCTCCTATTCCCAGAAGAGCCAGAGATATGTAAACGAGAACGGCTTTGAGTTTATTACTCCTCCGGCTGTTGAAGAACTGCCAGAGGCAAAGGCTCTGTTCGACGAGCAGATGCAGAATCTTGTGGAAAGCTATGAAAAGCTGGCTGATATGCTGACGGAAAAGCATAAGGCCGAATTTGTTTCGGAAGGCATGGAGGAGAAGGAAGCTGAATCAAAGGCGAGAAAACTTGCCAATGAGGATGCTCGTTTCCTGCTGCCCAACGCCTGCGAGACAAAGATAGTCGTAACGATGAATGTAAGGAGCCTTTTCAATTTCTTCCGTCACCGCTGCTGTAACCGCGCACAGTGGGAGATAAGGGCTGTGGCTGACGAGATGCTCAGGCTTTGCTGCAGTGTTGCTCCGAACATCTTCAAAAAAGCAGGACCTTCCTGCGTTATGACAGGCAGATGTCCCGAAGGCAAGATGACCTGCGGAAAGATGCCTCAGGTCATAGATAAATATAAGGAGCTTAAGATTAATGGGTAAGCTTTTTGTTCTTGAAGGACTTGACGGCAGCGGAAAGAGCACCCAGTTTGAACGGCTCGACGAGATACTGACCGAAAAGAACGTTTCTCACAAGGCTATCAGCTTTCCCGATTACGAGCAGCCGTCTTCGTCACTTGTAAAGATGTACCTTGCAGGGGAGTTTTCAAAGAATGCCGCTGACGTCAACGCTTATGCGGCATCAAGCTTCTATGCCGTTGACCGCTATGCGAGTTATAAGAAATTCTGGGAGAATGATTATAATTCCGGCAAGCTGATACTTGCGGCACGTTATGTGACCTCTAACTGCATCTATCAGATGGTCAAGCTCGATAAAAGTCAGTGGAGCGGTTATATTGACTGGCTCTGCGATTACGAATACACAAGGCTCGGGCTTCCCAAGCCCGATAAGGTGGTATTTCTCGATATGCCCGTTGATGTTTCGCAGAAGCTCATGGCTGAAAGATACGGCGGCAACGAGCAGAAAAAGGATATCCACGAATCGAACGTGGCGTTCCTTAATATGTGCCGTGAAGCTTCATTCTTCTCTGCGGAGAAGCTTGGCTGGGAGATCCTGCCGTGCAGCTCGGGAGGAAAACCTATCGACCGTGATACGATAACCTCAGATCTGACGAAGCTTTTAGGCTTCAATGATCTGTAATATTCAGTGAGGATTGATAATATGATCTATGTATTTCTTGCAGAGGGCTTTGAAGAAACAGAAGCCATAGCACCTATCGATATGCTGAGAAGAGCCGGCGAGGAGCTGAAAACCGTGGGAGTTACCGGCAAAGAGGTAAAAAGCTCTCACGGCGTAACTGTTATCGCTGATATGACCGCTGACGAGATAAAGCTTGACAGTGAGCTTAAAATGATCGTTCTGCCGGGAGGAATGCCCGGAACGAACAATCTTGAAGCCGACAGCACAGTACAGAAAGCTATCGACTTTTGCGAGGCTGAGGGAAGATTTATCGGCGCGATATGTGCTGCTCCCAAGATAATCGGCGCAAAGGGCTTGCTCGACGGCAAGAAGGCTGTATGCTTCCCGGGCTTTGAGAGTTTCCTCAAAGGTGCCGAAGTACAAAGCGATATAGTTGTCAGGGACGGAAATATTATAACTGCCAAGGGTGCAGGAGCTGCCGTTGCTTTCGGCCTGAAGCTGGTCGAGGCTTTGAAGGGCTCGGCTGTTTCGTCTAAGATAGAAAACCAGATACAGTGCAGATGAGCAAAAAGGCAGAGCTCAGAAAAAAGCTCCTGAAAGACAGAAAAGCCTTTGATCCGGCTGAAAAGCAGTCTGCCGAAAAGAAGATAGCCGAGAATGTTTCGGCTTGCGGAGAGTATATCAATGCCGAAAAGCTGCTGATATATTTTTCGACACCCGACGAGCTTTCGACGTTATCTCTTATTGAAGATGCTTTGAAACATGGCAGAGAAGTCTATTGTCCGAAGTGCCTGTCAAAAGACGGAGAGATGATCTTTTGTAGGATAACTTCCTTTGATGATCTTGAAAAAGGATATTTCGGGATAATGGAGCCGAAGCCTTACTGCAAGGCAGGGGAGTTCTCGGATAACGATCTTTGCATAGTACCGGGGCTTGCGTTTGATCTGAGCGGTCACCGGATAGGCTACGGCAAGGGCTTTTACGACAGGTTCCTGTCCTGCTTTCCCGGGCACAGCATGGGGCTTTGCTTTCAAAGATTTATTACAGACGATGTTTTCGGGGATGGATTTGATGTTCCCGTTGATATGATATTTACCGAAAAAGGAATAATAGATATCGAGTTATAACGAGAGGAAGGATCTCAGAATGGATGTAAAAGAAAAGATCTCCGTTGAAGGCAGTGACGCTTTAAAAAACGGCGGAATGACGCTTTCAATGTCAGACAGCAGAAAAGAAGACAAGGCTGCCTCTGCCGGCGAGCTTGTTTTTGGTTCTTCTGCGCCTGCTGAAAAGCCGAAGCCTGTTGCTCCCGAAGAAGTCAGCGCCGACGAAGAGGCTGATGTTTTTGAAGAGCCCGAGGAGATTTACGAAGAAGCTGCTCCTGAGAAAGAAGCATCCGAACCCGAGGAAGAGGAATATGACGACGAGGAATACGAAGATGATTATTCCGACAGCGAAGAATACGACGAGGATGAAGAAGGCTCTGACGAAGATCAGGATGCAGAATACTCGGATGAAGAAGAATATGATGACGAGCCCGAGGACGAAGCAGATGAAGAAGTTGAGCCTGTTATCAAGCCTGCTCAGAGAAAGAGAACTCAGATACAGAAGCAGGGTCTCGGCGTAAGAGATTTCTCGGATGACGACGATGATGAAGACCGTCCCGTAAGGCGCAAAAGAACGACCAAAAAGAAGAAAAAGCGCAAGAAGGGCAGCAAGGTCAACAACTCGATCTTCGGTGCACTTATAATCGTTACTATCATCCTGACTGTTTCCCTTGTTGTTGCTATCAGCGCTGTAAGCCTCGGAATGGAGTACATAGGCGTCGGCAAGAACGAGGAGAACATCACCTTCAATATTCCCGAAAATGCCACCACCGACGAGGTATGCGACCTCCTTATCTATAACGATCTTATCAGCAACGAAAGACTTTTCAAGATAATCCACAAGCTCAAGGGTTCTCCGGCTCTTTATCCCGGAGACGTTACCCTCCATGCTTCGATGGGATACGCAAAGATCATAGATGTTCTTTCAAGTCCGCGTGAATCCTACGAGTCCGTTAAGATCACCTTTAAGGAAGGTATTACTCTGCTTGACGCTGCACAGATGATCGAGGACAAGAAGGTCTGCAAGGCCGATGAATTCATCTTTGAGTTCAACAAGCAGCAGGATTTCGCATTCGAGAAGAGCGTCAATATGAGCGCAGATACGTTCTACAAGATGGAAGGCTTCTTCTTCCCGGATACCTACGACTTCTATGTCAACGACTCCGCTTACAATGTTGTAAGGACTATCAGAGCGAACTTCCAGAAGAAGTACGAAGAATTCAGCTCCAAGATCAGCAAGAGCGGATTCTCCCTCAGCGAGGTCATCACCCTGGCTTCGATAGTTCAGTGGGAAGCAAATTCCGCAGAGGATATGCCGATCGTGGCTTCCGTATTCATCAACCGTCTCCATAATTCCGATGAATTCCCGAAGCTGCAGTCTGATGCTACCGGCAGATATCTTACCAATGTTATCGACGTTGTGGGCGATACTGCTACCAAGGAGCATTACGAGGAGCTTTACAACACCTATGTTTGCCTCGGACTTCCTGCAGGCCCTGTCTGCAACCCGGGTATCGAAGCGATAAATGCCGTTCTTGAGCCTGCCGATACGAACTACTACTACTTCTGCAACAACCTCAAGACAGGCGAGAGCTTCTTCGCCGAGACCTATGAGGAGCACAGGCAGAATCTTGTAAAGGCCGGCCTTGAAGAATGATGCGTGATGTAAAACACGAGATACTCGCTCCCGTCGGTGATCTTGAAAGGCTCTATGCCGCTTTTGATTACGGCGCTGATGCTGTGTATCTCGGAGGAACTAAGTTCGGTATGCGTGCTCAGGCAGCTAAGTTTGACGGTGAGCTATTAAGGCTCGCCGTCAGCGAAGCCCACAAGCGCGGCAAGAAAGTATATCTCACCTGCAACACACTTCCGCACAACGATGAGATGCCTCTTTTGCAAGGCTTCTGTGAGGAAGCTCAGGCAGCAGGTGTGGATGCTATGATAACTACCGACATCGGCGTTCTCAGCCTGATAAAAAAATATATCCCCGGTATGGAGATACACATTTCCACACAGACGGGGATAGTCAATTACGAAGCCGCAAGGATGTTCTATGAGCTCGGCGCAAAGAGAGTTGTGCTCGCAAGGGAGCTTTCTCTTGAAGAGATAGCCGAGATACGCGCAAAGACTCCTAAAGAGCTGGATATAGAGTGCTTTGTCCACGGAGCTATGTGCGTCAGCTTTTCGGGAAGATGCCTGCTTTCGCAGTATCTTATCGACAGGGATGCAAACCGCGGAGAATGTGCCCAGCCTTGCAGGTGGGGATACTACCTCATGGAGGAAAAACGTCCGGGAGAGTATTATCCTATATTCGAGGACGAAAAGGGAAGCTATATCCTTAACGCCAAGGACCTCTGCATGATCGAGCATATAGACAAGCTGGCCGAAGCCGGAGTTTACAGCTTCAAGCTTGAGGGCAGAGCAAAATCCACCTATTATGTATCTGTTGTGACCAACGCTTACAGAATGGCCATGGATATATTCGAAAAAGACCCGGAGCATTTCGTTCTGCCTCAGTGGATAAAAGACGAGGTCTAT
>CAMVOF010000025.1:0-19248 GCA_947169055.1 uncultured Clostridia bacterium | reverse complement strand
TGGACGGTTTTTGAAGAGGGGAAGCCCTGCAAGAGAGGGCTTCCCCTTGCCCGGGAAACATCAAAGCCGCCCTGTGCACGACAGTGCACACGGTATGAGCCCTGTCTTGACATAGACAGATCCTGATATAATATTAGAAAAAGGAAATAAAACTAAAATGAAAGGCGGTGAGCATAAGCTTGGCACAGACAAAGAAAAAGACGGCTGCAAAAAAGCCGGCAGCTAAAAAAACCCCTGCAAAGAAGCCTGCGGCAGCTGCCGACAGCAAGAAGACCAAGGCTGTGAACAGCGAGGTCAAGCGCTTCTGGAGCTATATACTGTTTTTCTTCGGCGTGGCGGAGCTTTTGCTGACCTTTGTCCGCGGAGACGGGCTGTGGGAGGATATGTTCATCGCAAACCGCGGCCTGTTCGGACTTTCGGTGTTCCTTGTGGGACCGCTGATAATCTATACCGCCTTGCAGATAGCTTCGGATAAGTCCCAGAGCGCAATAGTCGCAAGAGCCCTGCAGGGTCTTGTGCTCATGATACTGCTGAGCGCCACCGCTCAGATACTTTTCGGCTCGCCTATAATAGGCGAAAGTTTCTCCAAGAAGCTTCTGAAGCTCTACAAAGACGGCTCTCAGCTCCAGGGCGGCGGTGTGACTGCTGCGCTTGTGGGCTGGCCTCTGCTTTCCGTGTTCAAGAAAGTCGGTGCAGCCATAATCGTGCTGCTGCTGGACTTCACATTCATCATGCTGCTGACCGACATCACCCTGCCGGGTCTGCTCAAAGGCGTGTCGAAGCCCTTTGTCGGCGGATACAAGGCCGTTGCCGAGACCCATACCGAAATGGCTGTCCGCCGTGAGGACAGGCTCGAGGCAGAAGCGGCGCAGACCGGTGCAAGACCCGAGAAAAAGCGCGTAGATATCGCCAAGTATCTGCGTGAGACATTCAACGAAGACGCTGCGGAAGAGCCTCCTGCCAAGAAAGGCCGCCGCAGAAGAAACGAGAAGCCCGTTGTTCAGGACGAGGCTGAAAATATCGTTAATAACGAAAACGAAGACCAGGACCTCAAGCTCCGGCAGCTAATAAACGATGCTGTGAGCATGAGTACAGTGCCTGCTCCCGAAGAGCCGAAGGAGCCTGCAAAGGCGGAGCCTGTGCCCGAAGAGTCCGTTGTGCCGGAAGTGGGACGCAGCGAGGTCTGGGACCTTCCCGAAAAAGAAAAGCCCAGGAAGACCCTGCGCAAGCCCAAGGACCAGCTCTCCCAGGCAGAGCAGCTCGGGGAAGTCTTTGTTGACAACGAGGGACAGACAAGCCTTACCGAACAGGAAAAGGTCATCCCCACTTATGTCTGTCCGCCGGTGGATATACTTAAATACACAAGGAATTCCTCATCTCCCGAGGACGTCCAGAGAGAGATCACCCAGAAATCCCAGCGCCTTGTGCAGACCCTCGACGACTTCGGCATACAGACCACCCTTGTGGGCATAAGCCGAGGACCTTCCGTTACGAGATACGAGCTCCAGCCCGGCAGAGGCGTGCCTGTTTCAAAGATCGAGAACCGCGAAAAGGACATCGCCCTCAGCCTTGCGGTCGACGGCGTTCGTATCGCACAGATCTCCGGCAAGTCGGCTATCGGCGTGGAAGTGCCGAATACCTTCCGCGACAGCGTCTCCCTCAGAGAGCTTATAGACAGCGACGACTACCGTTCCGCAAAGGGCAAGCTCGAATTCGCAGTGGGCAGAGACATCGACGGCAATATCGTTATGGGCAATATCGCCACCATGCCTCATATGCTCATTGCAGGAACCACAGGCTCCGGTAAATCGGTGTTCACCAACTCCGTGATCCTCAATATCCTCTACCACGCGACCCCCGAGGAAGTCAAGCTCATACTCATCGACCCCAAGAAGGTCGAGTTCCCGGTATATAACGGCATACCCCACCTGCTCATACCCGTAGTCACCGACCCGATGAAGGCTGCCGGTGCTCTCGGCTGGGCTGTAAACGAGATGATGAGGAGATACAACCTCTTTGAAGCCAACGGCGTGAAGAACATCGAGGACTTCAACGAGTTCGTTGACGAGAACCCCGATCTCGGCTATCCGAAGCTGCATTATATCGTAATAATCATCGACGAGTTCGCCGATCTTATGCTTGCCGCCAAGAGCGAGGTCGAGGAAAGCGTAATGAGGCTCGCACAGCTTGCCCGTGCAGCCGGAATGCATATGCTCATAGCGACACAGTCCCCGAGAACAGACGTTATCACGGGTCTTATCAAGGCGAATATCCCCAGCCGAACAGCCCTTTCGGTATCCTCAAACGTTGACTCAAGAGTCATCCTCGACGAGATCGGAGCCGAGAACCTGCTTGGAAAGGGCGACCTGCTCTACAAGCCCATAGGCTACCTCAAGCCTCTGAGAGTACAGAGCGGCTATGCTTCCCCCAGCGAGATACGAAACGTCGTAAGGTTCTTGAAGAACGAGCTTGTCACCGACTACGATGAGGAAGTCATCCACGAGGTGGAAAAGCAGCAGCGTGAGCTGGAGCAGCAGAAGTCCAAAAACGGCGTCAGCGCCGACGATATAGCCCTCAATCCCGAAGACGACCTGATAAATCAGGCCATAACCGTTATCGTCGAGACAGGAAATGCCTCCACCGCATTTTTGCAGAGGAAGCTGAAACTCGGCTTCCCGAGAGCTGCAAGGATAATGGATGAGATCGAGGAAATGGGCATAATCGGACCCCAGGAGGGTGCAAAGCCCAGAAAGATAAACATAACCAAGGAAGAATGGTACGAAAGACAGGGACGCAGTTAAATGGCACGCCGCAGGACAAAAAAGCGCAGAAGCCGCAAGAGCTCCGATAAAAGGATCATTTACGTGACCATAGCGGTCATCGTCTTTTCGGCGGTGCTGCTGGCTCTGCTCTATTCGGGAAAGCTGGACGACCTGCTGGGGATACGTCCCTTCAAGGAGCCTGCTGCTCCTGATGCCGACACCTCGGTGCGGTTCATCGACGTGGGTCAGGGAGACTGTACCCTTGCGGTGTCCCAGGGGGTCTCCATCCTGATAGACAGCGGCGAGAGCAGCGAGGCAAGGACTGTGATAAAATACATAGACCGCCTCGGCATCAAAAAGCTGGATTATGTTATAGTAACGCATCCCCATTCCGACCACATGGGAGCTATGGCGGATATAATAGACAGATTCGGAGCCGGAGAGTTCATCATGCCGATACTGCCGGACGACCTCACGCCCACCACCGCCTCTTACGAAAAGCTCCTTGATACCCTTGACAAGAAGGATATAAAGATAACCCCTGCCAGGGATATGAAATTCGATGCAGGGGGCTTCAGGGTCGAGCTTTATAACCCCGACGAGTACGACGAGAACCTGAACAACTGCTCGACGGTAATAAGGCTCAGACACGGAGAGAACAGCTTCCTTATCACAGGCGACTGCGAGAAGGAGGAAGAGGACAGGCTGATCTTAAAGGGCTGCGACCTCAGGGCAGATGTGCTGAAGGCAGGACACCACGGCAGCGCAACGTCTTCCTCGGCGGAATTCCTTGCGGCGGTAAGACCTGTTTATGCAGTGATCTCCTGCTCGGAGGACAACAGCTACGGACATCCTGCCGAAAGCACTCTCAAACGCCTGAAAGCTATCGCAAGAGAAGTCCTCATAACCAAAGACAGCGGAAATATAGTGTTCGTTTCCGACGGCAAGGGACTCAGCGTATATAAAGATAAGGACTGATAGTCCAAAGGGGGAAAACGGCTTGCTCTTTGTTGACAGGATAGAAAACGGCATTGTCGTCTGCGAGGACAAGGACGGGAAGAAGATCGAGCTTCCCCGGGAAAACGTCCTCGGAGAGATACGAAGCGGAGACGTGCTGGTCTCAGTTAAGGATAAGTATAAAAAAAGCGTCAGGCTGACAGAAAGTCGCCGCGCCGGTATAAAGGCTTTGCAGCAGCGCCTTATAAAGCGCTGAGCAAAACAGAGAGGAACGCTCTTTATGGAAAAGGATCTTTTTACACTCATCAACGAGAGACTGCCCAAGCTCTCAAAGGGGCATAAGCTTATCGCTAACTACATTCTCTCGCACTACGACAAAGCAGCCTTTATGACTGCCCAGAAGCTGGGTCTCGCAGTCAATGTCAGCGAGTCAACGGTGGTCCGCTTTGCCACCGAGCTGGGCTACGACGGTTATCCGGCTCTGCAAAGGGCTCTGCAGGGGCTCATGCGCAACAAGCTCACAGCTGTGCAGCGTATCGAAGTCATGAACGAAAGGCTCAGCCGCGACGGCGTGCTGGAGCGTGTGCTGACCCTCGATATCGAGAAGATACGCCGGACCCTTGAAGAGACCTCGGCGGAGGATTTCAACCGTGCTGTGGATATGATAACCGGCTGCGATACTATCTATATAGTCGCCGCAAGGAGCACGGCACCTCTCGCAAGCTTTCTGAACTACTACTTCACGCTGATATTCCCGAAGGTCAAGCTGGTGCATAATTCGTCTACCAGCGAGATGTTCGAGCAGATAATGCACATCGGAAAGAACGACGTTATGATCGGGATCTCCTTCCCGAGATATTCACGCCAGACCGTAAAGGCTCTGGATTTTGCAAAGAGCAAGGAAGCCCACGTCATAGCTCTGACGGATTCAAGGAGCTCTCCGCTGGCACAGTATGCGGACACTCTGCTCCTTGCAAGCAGCGATATGGCGTCCTTCGTCGATTCCCTCGTTGCACCGCTGAGCCTGATAAACGCCCTTATCGTTGCGGTGTCCATAACCGATATAGACCGTGTTTCCAAGAGCTTCGAGAAGCTGGAAAAGATCTGGGAGGAATACGACGTTTACGAAAAGAGCGATAATTCCAAGGCGTAAGAGCCGTTCCGGGAAGATATCGCAAAGCTGACAGATACGCTCTCTTGAAAGACGGAGGGGGAATTACAATATGCAGGCTGACAGGATCATCATAGGCGGAGGAGCTTCGGGGCTTTTCTGCGCTGTTCAGGCGGCATGGCTCGGCGAAGAGGTCGCCGTGATCGAGCACGAGAAGAAATGCGCGAGAAAGCTGCTCATCACCGGAAAAGGCCGCTGCAACGTCACCAACAACTGCGATGCAGAGACCGTTATGAAAAACATCCCCCGCAACCCGAGATTCATGTTCTCGGCCCTGAGCCGCTTTGCCCCCGAGGATACCATGGCTTTCTTCGAGAGCCTTGGCATAGCTTTAAAGACCGAAAGAGGGAACAGAGTCTTCCCTCAGAGCGACAAGGCCGCCGATATCGCAGGCGCTTTGATAAATGCCTGCCGTGATGCAGGTGTGCGGTTCGTCCGTGCGGAGGCTGAAAGCCTTATCGTAGAAAATGGCTGTGTTAAGGGAGTGCGCTGCGGAAGCGAAGAATTATATGCTCCGAAGGTGGTCGTCGCCACAGGCGGCTGCTCTTATCCCCTGACCGGCTCCACAGGCACAGGCTACGAGCTTGCAAGACAGGCTGGCCACAGCGTGACGAATATAAGCCCCTCTCTCTGCCCGGTGGTCTGCGAGGAAGCCGACAGACGGGACTGCGCCGAAATGATGGGGCTGTCCCTTAAAAACTGCACTCTCTCCCTCTTTGAGCAGGGCAGGGAAAAGCCTATATATACCGAGCTTGGGGAGCTGCTTTTCACCCACTTCGGCCTCAGCGGACCGCTGGTGCTCTCTGCGTCGGCACATCTCGGCGAGATAACAAAAGGAAAATATAAGATCAGGATAGACCTGAAGCCCGGGCTTTCGGAGCAGAAGCTGGACGAACGCATAAGGCGTGATATTTCCGAACAGCCGAACCGGGATCTTTCAAATCTTCTGCGGAAGCTCCTGCCTGCAAAGCTCATACCCGTGGCGGTAAAGCGCAGCGGCATCGAGGGCTTCAAGAAGGGCAATCAGATAACGGCGGAAGAACGTGAGACCCTTGTGAAGCTGCTGAAAGCCATGGAGTTTCAGGTCAAGGGGCTGAGACCCGTGGAGGAAGCTATAATCACCCGGGGCGGAGTCTGCGTTGACGAGATAAGCCCCAGGAATATGGAGTCGAAGCTGGTGAAAGGGCTGTTCTTCATCGGCGAGGTGCTGGATGTGGATGCCTACACCGGCGGCTTCAATTTGCAGATAGCCTTTTCCACAGCCTACGCCTGCGCAAACGGGTAAGGAGCTGTCTATGTCAAAAATATTTCTTATGTGCGGAAAAATATGCTCCGGCAAAAGCACCTATGCCCGAAAGCTCAGGGAACAGCACAAGGCCGCCGTCCTCTCGGTGGATGAGATAACCCTGGCGCTCTTTGACGGGAATGCAGGGGATAAGCTGGATGATTACGTCGAGCGGACGGAAAGATATCTCTACGGAAAATCCCTTGAGTTTCTGGAATGCGGCATAAATGCTGTCCTCGACTGGGGCTTCTGGACGAAGCGTGAACGTGACGAGGCAAGGGAATTCTACGGCTCGCGGGGCATAGATTACGAGTTTATCTTTATCGACATATCGGACGCCGAGTGGAGGCTTCGCCTTGAAAAGCGCAACAATGCTGTGCTTGCGGGTGAGACTTCGGCCTACTATGTGGATGAGGGCCTTATGGATAAGTTTGAGGGCATCTTTGAAAAGCCCGACGAAACCGAAATAATGACAACTGTCAAAACTTGAATTTACAGGGAGATCAATATGGGAATAAATGTTGCACTGGACGGCCCTTCGGGAGCCGGAAAATCCACAATCGCCAAGAAAATAGCTGCCCTGCTGGGCTTTGTGTATGTTGATACGGGAGCTCTCTACCGTTCTATTGCTTATTATGTGATAAACAACGGCGGTGACGTCAAGGATCCCGAGCAGGTGATCTCCATGCTGCCGGGTATCGACGTCAAGCTCAAATACCGCAGAAAGGCTCAGTGTGTCATCCTCTGCGGAGAGGATGTCTCCGACAAGATACGCACTCCCGAGATATCCATGGGTGCATCGGCTGTCTCGGCGATACCTGCCGTCAGGGAATTTCTCTTCGACCTGCAAAGGAGCATAGCCGCAGAGAACGATATAATCATGGACGGCAGAGATATAGGAACAGTTGTGCTGCCTGACGCAGACGTCAAGATATTCCTCACGGCTTCGGCGGAAGAGCGCGCAAACAGGCGCTTTAAGGAGCTCCAGGAAAAGGGCGATCCCTCGACATACGAGGAGGTCCTTGCGGATATAAACCAGCGCGACTACAACGACACCCACAGGGAGATAGCTCCCCTCAGAAAGGCGGAGGATGCCGTGGAGGTGGATTCCACATCCCTCACCCTCGACGAAACAGCCGAGGCCATAGCCGCCATAATCGAAGAAAAGACAGGCGCCAAGCCCAAGGAAAAGAAGGAGCGCAAGCCCCTGCTGGATTTTTCGGGGATAGAGCCGGTGAAAAGAGGAAAGAAGCTCAATCCTGTTAAGCTCTTTTTCTACAACCTGCTGAGATATGTGGTGCTGTTCATCTTCCATTGCTGGTATAACCTGAAATTCGAGGGCAAGGAGAACCTGCCCAAAGGCGGCAGCAATATCTTTGCCTCCAACCATCGCAGTATGCTGGACCCCGTGCTCATGTCCCTGCCGAACAGGATACCCAATTCCTTCATGGCAAAGGAGGAGCTTTTTGAGGGCAACAAAGCCTTCGTCCTGCTGATAAAAGCCTTCGGAGCCTTTCCCGTTTCCAGAGGCAAGGGGGATATGACAGCGATTACAACGTCTATCGAGAAGCTGGAGCAGGGCAGGAACCTCGTTATCTTCCCCGAGGGCACACGTTCCCTCGACGGCAAGGTGGGCAAGGGCAAGACAGGCGTTGCTCTTATCGCAGCTCTGGCACAGGTGCCCGTTATCCCCGTGGGCATAAATTTCGAGGGCAAGCTCAAATTCAGACGGAAGATAATCGTTCGTTTCGGCAAGCCCATCGACCCCGAACAGCTCAGGATCACCCAGGCCGGACCCAAGGAGCTCAAGCTCCTGAAGAGCACGGTCATGGATTCTATCATAGAACTGGTGCGTTGAAATGTTAAGAAATTGTAAAATTTTAGTTGCAAAGACCGCAGGTTTTTGTTTTGGTGTAGACAGAGCGGTAAAAATAGTGTATAATGAATTAGATAATCGCAATAATGTCGTCACTTTGGGACCCATTATCCATAATACGAATGTGGTCTCCGATCTCGAGCAGAAAGGCTGCAAGGCAGTCGGTCTCGACGAGGTCACGGCGGACAGAACTGTGATAATCCGCTCGCACGGAGTGTCAAAGGCAGTAACGGACAGGCTCCGTGAGATCGGCTGCGAGATAGTCGATGCCACTTGCCCCTTCGTGAAAAGAATACATAAGATCGCCGCAGAACGTTCGGCAGAGGGTTATGAGATACTCATTGCCGGCGACAGCTCACACCCCGAAGTCGAGGGGATAAGAGGCTACTGCACCAACGGTTCTTTTGTGTTTGATGGGTGTCAGGAATTGGAAAATTTGGTGAAAAGCGAGGGCTTTTCCGAAAAAAAGCTTGCAATCCTTGCCCAGACAACGTATAATAAGGCTAAGTGGGAAAAATGCTGCGAGGCTGCAAGGGAACTTGTTCCCGATGCGCTTATATACAACACGATATGCAGCGCCACCGCCGAAAGACAGGCTGAGGCAGCGGCTCTTGCCAAAGAGTCTGACCTCATGATAATCGTCGGCGGAAGACACAGCTCCAACACACTGAAGCTTCAGGCAGTGTGCGGAGAATTTTGTCCGTGTTACCTTATCGAGGGGGCGGACGAGCTTGCGGGTATAGATCTATCCCGAGCAAGATCAATAGGGGTTTCAGCCGGAGCATCAACACCGGCTTATATAATCAAGGAGGTACTACGGACCATGAGTGAGATCATCAACAACGAAGAGGAATTTAATTTTGAGGAGGCACTGGAGGCTTCACTGAAGCCTATACATATCGGTAAGAGAGTGCAGGGCACTGTTCTGAGTGTAAACAGCAACGAAGTTTATGTTGACCTCGGCACAAAGCAGCAGGGCATCATCCCCGCAGCAGAGCTCAGCGACGATCCGGCTGCCAAGCCCGAGGATGTAGTGAGCGTCGGCGATACCGTCGATCTTATCGTGCTCAAGACCAACGACCAGGACGGCATCGTTACCCTTTCCAAGAAGAAAGTGGATGCAGCCCTCGGTTTCGAGAAGATATGCAAGGCCAAGGACGAGAATGAGATCCTTACAGGTACAGTCGCTAACGTTGTAAAGGGCGGCGTGCTCGTTTCTTCAAACGGCGTGAAGGTATTCGTTCCCGCATCCCAGGCAGCTCCCAGAAGAGATTTCGACCTGGGCGAGCTGCTCAAGAAGCAGGTAGAGTTCAAGATCCTCGAGATCAACGAGCAGAAGCAGAGAGCAGTAGGCTCTATCAGAGCTGTATCCCGCGAGAAGAAGGCTGCCGCACAGGCTGCATTCTTCGATAACATCAAGGCAGGCGACAGCGTTAAGGGCGAGGTAAAGAGCATCACCGATTACGGCGTGTTCGTTGACCTCGGCGGCGTGGACGGACTCATCAGAAGAGCAGACCTCTCCTGGAACCGCTTCAAGCATCCTTCCGAGATCGTAAGCGTCGGCGATAACATCGAAGTTATAGTTAAGGATATAGACCCCGAGACCAAGAAGGTAGCTCTCACCTACAAGAAGGATTCCGAGAATCCCTGGGAGCTCTTCAGATCCGAGTATGAAGTCGGACAGGTCATCAAGGCTACTGTCGTTTCCCTTACTTCCTTCGGTGCTTTCGCACAGATAATCAACGGCGTTGACGGACTTATCCATATCTCGCAGATCGCCAACAAGAGAGTTGACAACGTTGCAGATATGCTCAAGGTGGGCGACGAGGTGGAAGTTAAGATCACCGATATCGACACCGAGAAGAAGAGGATCAGCCTGTCTATCAGAGCTCTTCTGCCTGAAGAGGAGGAAGAGTCTGTAGGCGAGTTCACCGGCGAGGAAGCTGTTGAAGAGGCAGCCGAGGAAGCTGAAGAAGCAGTTGAAGAAGCTGTTGAGGAAGCAGCCGAGGAGCCCGCAGCAGATGCCGCAGATGCAGCCGCAGAGACAGAAGACGCTGCTGAGTGATCTGCATGAACAAAGCGATATGATTCGCTCTTATGGGGCAGGAGCCCCGAACTAAAAGCTATTCAAGGGGGCGAGCTCGTCCCCTTTGCTTGTCTATTCTGAAAGGAGGCAGGATTCCGCAGGGCGGAAAATGCTTATGGACAGTTACAGGACAAACCCTTCGAGAAAAAGAAAAAAGAAGAAGAGAAAGGACCCGGCCACCGCAAGGATAGCCGGAGACGTTGCTGTAAGGAGCCTTAAGATCTTAGGCACTCTGCTGCTTTCGCTGTTCCTTATCGTGGTCATCACCGGCTCGATCTTCGTTACGGTGCTGACTATCTATGTCCTTAATTTTGCGGACGTTGACGATACCATAACCCTGGACAGAGGCGTCGTTTCAAGTAATATCTCGAGGTTCATGTACACCAACCCAAATTATGACCCCGACGACCCCGAGAGCGATCCCTATCTTCTTTACTATGCGCTGAAGAACCCTTCGAGAAAAGCTCTCTGGATAGACCTGGAGGAGATCCCCCAGAACGTGCAGAACGCCTTTATCTGCGCCGAGGACGAAAGATACAGAGACCACGACGGCGTTGACTTCAAGAGAACTTTCTCCGCCATCCTGCAAACGCTTATCGGAACCCGTCAGGGCGGTTCTACCATAACGATGCAGACCATAAAGAACATCACGGGCGAGGACGCCACCGCCGGAACAGAGGGCGTAGAGCGTAAGATACGAGAGATATTCCGAGCCATAAATATCGAGAAGGTATATACCAAGGACGAGATATTGCAGTGCTACCTGAATATCATCGGCTTTACGGACGGAAGGATAGATATAGTCGGCGTGCAGTCTGCTGCCAACTATTATTTCAGCAAGGACGTCACCGAGCTTACCCTCGGAGAGGCTGCGGCACTTGCCGCAACGGTAAAATCTCCCGTGGAGCTCAATCCGTTATACAGACCCGAGGATAATAAGTACCGACGTGAGTGGGTGCTCAAGACGATGCTGGATAACGGCGTTATAACCGACAGCGAGTACGACGCTGCCATGAAGGAGGAGATCGTCTGCACAGGCGACCCCGACTACCAGAGCAGAGTCGATGTAGATGAAGAAGAGATAGCCAACCAGGGACAGCCTTCGTACTTCATGAACGAGGCTATGGACGAGGCTGTGGAGATACTTGCGGACAGAAAGGGCATAAGTCTCGAGGCCGCAAAGACCGACCTCTACAGCGGCGGATATACGGTCTATACCACCTGCGATATAAATATGCAGGAGAAGATAGAAAAGGAAATGCAGGACGCCTCCAATTTCCAGGCGTATTACCTGCAGGAGGACGAGCTGCAATCAGGCTTTATAGCCATTGATATGAAGGGCAACGTCCTTGCCGTCGTGGGACAGCGAGAAGAAAAGACCGACTGGGACCACTGGAACAACGCAGTGGATGCCACGCGATCACCGGGTTCGTGTATCAAGCCGATAGCTTCCTACGCGCCGGCTCTCGAGCAGGATCTGATGACCTATTCCACCTTCTTCAACGACCGGCCAATCGAGATCGTCAACGAGAACAACCAGACCGAAAAGTGGCCTGTAAACTACTCTGAGGTCGACGGTTCCAACGGTAACTGGTCGTATCAGGACCTGTTCACATGGCAGATGCTCATGCGATCCCTCAATACCTGTCCCGCACAGCTCATCGAGAGAATGACCCCTGCCTACAGCTATACCTTCTTAAAAGAGAAGCTGGACTTCACAACGCTGACAGAGTCGGATATCAACTACGCTCCTGTTACCGTCGGAGGTCTTACCAAGGGAACAAAGCTCCAGGAGCTGGTAGGTTCCTATATGATCTTCGGCAACGGCGGAAAGAAATATGATGTAACCTATATCTCCTCTATCCGCGACACCGCAGGAAATGTTATCTACGAGAGAAGCGAAGGCTATAAGCAGGCAATAAGCGAATCCACTGCTTATGTTATGAACAAGATGATGCAGAAGGTCGTTACGGAATCCCAGGGTACCGGCCGATATGCAAGACTCAGCAATACCACCCTTGCCGCCAAGACCGGTACATCCACAGAGTGGAACGACCTTACCTTCGTAGGCGTAACACCGGATTATGTAAGCGGCGTTTGGATAGGCTACGAGACCCAGAAACAGATCCCCACGAATTCTTATCAGAATATCGGTAAGATCTGGAAGAACATCTTCGGTGACATCGCCGAGACAGAGCCCACCAAGGACTTTGAGATGCCCGGTACCGTAGTCGAGCAGAGATACTGCACAAAGACAGGACTTATCGCAGGTCCGAACTGCGTCAGCACGGATGTCGGCTACTACAAGCAGACCAATATCCCCGATACCTGCAACGGCGTTCACAGTTAAGCCGTTCACATTTATAAGGATTTAAGAGCTGTCGGAATGAGCGGCAGCTCTTTGTTTTGAAACGAGGTCAGATATGAGTAAGATCAGATTTTGCTGCCCCTGCCACTTCGGGCTCGAAAGCGTCTTGAAGTTCGAGATAACGAAGATAGGCGGAGAGGATATAGAAGTCAGCGACGGACGCATCTGCTTTTCCGGCGGTGAGGAAATGATCGCAAGAGCCAATTTCCGCCTTGCCGGAGCAGAGAGAGTTTTGATCGAGCTGGGCAGCTTCCGGGCGGAGACCTTCGAGCAGCTTTTCGAGGGAGTCAAGGCTCTGCCGCTGGAGCGGTTCGTCGGCAGGCAGGATGCTTTTCCCGTCAAGGGCTATTCCCTCGACTCAAAGCTCAGGAGCGTGCCGGACTGCCAGAGGATAATCAAAAAAGCCTGCGTTGAGCGGCTGAAACAGAAGTACGGGGTGACCTGGTTCGAGGAGACGGGTGCGGTGCATCAGCTGCAGTTTTCCCTGCGAAAGGATAATTTCACCCTCTATCTCGACACCTCGGGAGCAGGCCTCCATAAACGGGGCTACCGCAGGACATCCAACGATGCACCGATAAAAGAGACCCTTGCGGCAGGCATCATCGACCTGGCAAGAGTCCGGGGAGACAGCGTGGTAGTTGACCCAATGTGCGGTTCGGGAACACTGCTCATCGAAGCTGCGTACAAAGCCGCGAATATAGCTCCCGGGCTGCGCAGGAAGTTTTCCGCCGAGCAGTGGGAGCAGATACCCTCCGGCCTGTGGAAGCAGGAAAAGGAAGCAGCCCTTGCCGATATCAACAAGGAATGCGCCTTCAAGGCCTTCGGCTTCGACATCGACGAGTACGCAGTCTCCCTGACCACAGAGAATGCCCGCCACGCCGGAGTCATCGCAAGGGTGCAGGCAAAGCGCAGAGATATCGCACAGTTCGAGCCGATACCCGGAGCAATAACTATCTGCAATCCTCCCTACGGCGAAAGGATGCTGGAGCTGCGGCAGGCAGAGGAACTCTACAGGAAAATGGGCGAACGCCTCAGCCCGTCGAGGGACAACCCCTGCTATATCATCACGCCCCACGAGGACTTCGAGAAGTTCTTCGGCAGGAAAGCCGACCGCAAGCGCAAGCTCTACAACGGCATGATAAAGTGCGACCTCTATATGTATTACAAATAAGCCCGGAGGGTGAGGAAAATGGGAGAGAAGCTCATAGCTGCGCTGCTTGGCAGCGAGGACAGACGCATAATGCTGGCTCGGTTTTGCGAGGAAAAGGGCATAGTTCTCAGGCTTATCTCGCCCCGGGAGCTTGGCTGTACGGTGGGGTATGTCTGCGGTGTCACGGGCTATGAGAGCGCTGAGGCCAAGGCTTCGCCGGAAGCACCGAAGGAGTGCCTGATCTTCTCCGGTTTCGACGGCAGCGAGCTTCAAGAGACTGTCGCCGAGCTGAAAAGCATCGGCCTTTATGTACCTCTGAAAGCCGTCTGCACGGAGGCGAATCTCTCGTGGACAGTCGGCGGTCTTATCGGCGAGCTTATAAGAGAACATGAATATATGAAACAAAGGACTGAGAGAGACAAATGAAGCTGCCCCGGAAGTACAAGGGAATAATCTACATCTGCGTGTCGGCATTCTGCTTTGCCGTCATGGCTGTGTTCGTTCGTCTCTCGGGAGATCTTCCAACCTTCCAGAAGACCTTCTTCCGCAATTTCGTGGCGCTGTTTTTCGCGCTGATAGTGCTTAAAAAGGAGCATATCCCGTTCAGCGTCCCCGGGAAAGGGAACAAGATCGCAATAACTATCCGTGCCGCAGCAGGCACCCTCGGCATGGTGGGGAACTTCTACGCCATCGACCGCATGGTGCTTTCGGACGCTTTGATGCTGAACAAGATGTCGCCGTTCTTTATGATAATATTCTCCTTGATAATTCTGCATGAAAACCTGTCCTTCTTCCAGGGTGCGGCAGTTGTGGGAGCCTTCGTCGGAAGCCTTTTCATCATCAAGCCCAGCTTCGCAAACGTCGATGCCCTGCCGGCGCTGGCAGGCTTCTTCGGAGGAATGGGCGCAGGACTTGCCTACTGCTGCGTCCGCTACCTCGGGCAGCACGGGGTAAAAGGCCCGGTGATCGTTGTGTTCTTCTCGGCCTTCTCCTGCCTGTTCTGCCTGCCGTTCATGCTCTATTCCTTCCAGCCCATGTCTTTTTTACAGGTCGCCTGCCTCCTCGGAGCAGGTCTTTCGGCAGCAGGAGGGCAGTTCTCCATCACAGCCGCCTACAGCTGCGCACCGGCAAGAGAGATCTCGATCTACGACTACTCTCAGCTGATATTTTCCACCTCCCTGGGATTTTTCCTCTTCGCGGATGTGCCGGACAGGTGGAGCTTCCTCGGGTATCTGATAATAATTTCCATGGCTGTGCTGAATTTTATTTACAATAACAGGAAAATTTCCGAAGATGAACAGCCAAAATAAGCAAAACAAGTGTAAAGCAAGACGCCATTACAGGGAACTGTTCCGGCGTCTTTTTTGTTTTTGACAGTAAAGAAAATGCAAAAATCTGTTCAGAAATCGTTTAATATCTTCAAAACAGTTCCATATTTTGTTATAATTTTAAACCATTGTGCAATCTGCACAAATCCGGTGTACATTTTTGTACACACTTTCTGTCCAAAAAAACGCCTATTTCCTTGCTTTTTTTGCGATTATATGTTACAATACTATTACAATCGGATAAGTATCTCTATCGGCGTTTTATTACAAGATATTTGTCCTTGTGTAAAAATTTTATGAAAGGTAGGAGAAGCTATGAAGAAAAATACACTGCTGCGTCGTATCATCAGCGGAGCGACCGCAGCGGCGATCTCAGTCACAATGGCTCTCAGCGGTGCTATCATCGAACCCCTGAAAGGTTTGGCACTCGATGACGGCCCGGTCGGCAAGGTCATTTTCAGCCAGCAGGGCTATGATGATCTGCACGGCATGGACGGCGATCAGATCAGCGCAACTATCAATCTCGGTTCTCAGTGGGATGCCTCCAGCTACGTTACTGTTCCCGAGAACACCTATTATCTGCGTGTTCACGTTATCGAGAAATGTCATGACGACTCTGGCTTGCCTCAGGATGATCCTTCGGCATATACGACATATGTCAATCACATCTATCAGCTCGTTGAGATCAGCGGCAGCAATATCTATTCCTGGAATTCCGGCAATTTCAGAAAGCAGAATGCCGATAATCCTCGCGGAAACTGGTATTGGTTCACCGATTCTGTAGAGGGAGAGCTTATCAGAAATCTCGACCCCAGCACAGATCTTACGATGGATCAGAACGGTACTATCAACGGCAATTATGCTGCTACTGACAGCATAATGACCAAGCAGATCGTTGAGCCGGGTACATACCAGTACACGCCCGCCGGTTACCAGTGGCCGAATTGGGTCAACGAGAACGGCAAGTTCACCGTTAACACCCAGCAGGCTACACAGAAAGTAAGAGTCGAAGTATATGACTATGAGGGCAACCCGTCGCCTCTTATCGGCAACCACGGCAGCACCTATGTACTTTCTGCGCTCTTTAATGCCGACGACAAGAACGGCACAAAGGAATGGTCGCCTACAGAAGCAAATAAAGACAAGATAGTAGGCTGGAGGATCGACCAGATCGATATCGCCAACAACGATACCGTAAATCTGAGCGTTTCCGAGTTCAACGAGACCGATCTTGATGCCGACAGCTATTCTTCCGGCAACAAGATCAAGTTCGATCCCAACAAGTATTATGTTGCTTCCCGTGTGTTCACCTCGAGCAGCGCAAACAACATGAAGGACCTCTTCACAAACGGCGCTGACTCTATCGCGGGCTACACCCCCGGCGGAGGTGTTGATGCTGACGGCACAAAGGTCATTACCTTCACACAGGAAGAGATCCTGTATGATATCGACCTCGTGTTCGACAAGCCCGTTTCCTTTGCGGCAGACGATAATTACTACATCTATCTTGAAGTTGCCCACTCGAACGGCGAACCCACTTTCTACTACGAGAACCTTAATTTCTCGCTCACCACTCCCAATGTTGACGGCAAGTACGTTCACACCGTACACGTTCAGGTAGCCGACGATTCCAGCTGGATGGACGGCAACGGCAACGGCGACAAGATGAACCGTTTCAACGGAAATGAGCCCGGAACCACCTTCAAGCTCATCAAGTCTCTTTCTCCCCGTAACCTGAACAACCTCCGCTCCATGACCGAGTGCCAGGAAGTTGTTACCGGAGACCTCGTAAAGGCTTTCACTGTTGAAAACGAGGGTCAGTCCTACGAGGATATCCTTAACGACAACGACAAGGTGATCGGTACCTATTACAGGGAGACCATCAATTTCACAAAGCAGGCTGCAACTGCCGACTACGACCTTGAGTCCGTTCTCGGACCCGGGATCGAGTACGGCTTCACAGCTGACAGGTTCTATCAGAAGGGACACCTTCAGACCAACTTTGCAGTAAACTATTATGCAACGGACGGAAGCCCGACAGAGCCCGACCTTTCCGATCCTTCCTGCGGTTATTTCTATATCGCAAACTTCGGAAACTTTGACGAGGGCGCTGATAAGGACGCTGACCTCGCTTCCGACCCCGCAAATTACACTCTCGATCACTTCACCGTGCTCGACCTGACACCTGTTGATGAGACCGAGAAGGAGCATCTTCCCGATGCTAACAAGCTCTTCCTGGGCACGAGCCACAGCAACCACAATGCGGTAGTTGTATCTCCTGCTATCAATCCTATCAAGGACCCCAGAGAGTGGGCTTATTTCGAGAAGGACACTTCCGGAAATATCTCCAATGTAGTTGAAGCTAACATTGAGCATATGATCGCCGTTTCAAACGAGATGATCGAAAAGCCGGCCAATGTTACTCCTTCAACAGGAGCATCCTCCGATATCATCATCAGCGGTCTTGACTACGAAGACGGCGCTACTATCTATATCGATGCCGACTCTCTTGTAAAGGACAATAAGGTCGGCGGTCTCGGTCTTGTTATCAGGAAGAGACCCAACCAGATGGTAGTATTCAATTTCGACGAGACAGAAGTTGTTGATATCAAGAACTTCACGGTTGAAGTTTATGATGACAACGACGAACGGATCGAAATGCTGGATAAAGAAGGACATGTCCTTTCTAACAGTAACCCCGATACCGGCTATCATTCCGACCAGAACAACTGGCTGGCTAAGTATGTGATGGGAAGCGTTGTTTGGAACCTCCATTCCGCAAAGACCGTCACACTCACTGCTTCGGCAGGTATCTTCCTGGTTCCCGAGCAGACTTCCACAGTTCACATCAATACATCCAGCACAGGCTGGCTCGTAACAAACGGCTATTTCGAGAACGGCGACGAGTGGCACTTCCCCTTCGCCGGACTTCCCGAGATCCCCGACAGAGGAGCTATCACTATTCAGAAAGCTTCTGCTGACGACGCATCAGCGACCGTTAACGCTACCTTTGAGGTAACAGGACCCTTTGAGGTTGACGGCGTTATCAATGCTATGGTCATCGACCAGATCCCCGATCCCGATTATCCTACCAACATCGGTGTCGTTAACGAGGATGCTGAGATCACAGCCACAAAGATAACCTTCACCACCAACGATGCAGCCGTTAAGCTGGCTAAGCTCGGCAAGGGTACATATACCATTAAAGAGATCGGCGTTGACGACGGCTATCTTGTAAACTCCGAGCCTGTAGTATTCACGATCGACGAAAAAGGAAAGCTCACCGTCGATACCACACAGACTGCGTTCACTGAGAACGACAACGGCGTTTACAGCTTCAACAGCACAAAGAACATACTTACAGCTTCCGATAAATCCGAGGAAGCGGCAGCTACAGGCACTATTAAGATCAGAAAGGTCGATATAGAGCATCCCAACGAAGACCTTATAGTTACATTCAAGCTGACAGGTCCTTTCAATGCAGATAATGTAACGATCGAAGGAACTGAAGAAGCATCTATCATAGAGAACAGGATCTTCGTTACCACCGAAGGCGAGGACATCGTTATAAGCGGCCTTGCTCCCGGAGACTACAAACTGGAAGAGATCTATTTTGAAGGCACTTCCGAATTTATCCAGATCATTCCTTATGCTGTTTCTATCACGATAGATGCTGAAGGAGTAGTAACTGCGGACAAGACCACAGATGCTTTCGATCAGGATAACGAAGAAGGCTACTACACATTTGTTGACGCATCCGCACTTGCAATAGCTCATGACCATGAGACCAAGGCATATATCACTAAGGTAGCTGCAGGCGGCGGCGAAGAGATACCCGGTGCACATCTCGAAGTTCGTTTCTATAACGATGACGGCGAGAAGGTTGACGAGGACGGCTACAATTATGACGTTATCGACAGCTGGGTTTCGACCGAAGAGGCACATGTGATCTACGGTCTTATCGAAGACTATGATTACGTTCTCGTAGAGACCGGAGCTCCCGACGGCTATGCTTATACAGATATAGTTCCCTTCACCTTCACCAACGGCATGGAGATCGAAATGGAAGATGAAGCTCTCGAGCTCAATATCTCCAAGGTAGCTCTCGGCGGCGGCGATGAGATCGGCGGAGCACAGCTCGAGATCACAGACAGCTACGGCGAAGTCGTTGATTCCTGGACATCCGTTGAAGGCGAGACTCATACTGTAGATTTCACCAAGCTCAAGGCAGGCGAGACATATACCCTCACCGAAACAGGAGCACC
>CAMVOF010000024.1:0-20025 GCA_947169055.1 uncultured Clostridia bacterium | reverse complement strand
TTTCGCTCAACGTAAGCATGCGAAGCTTGCGTCACGCGTCAAGCGCTGTCGCCGCAGCGACAAAAAAGAGCCGTCTAATTTGACAGCTCTTTTTTGTTAGGATATCTTATTCTCTATCCTGATTCATCTTGGCAAAGCACTCGCTGCAATATACAGGTCTGTCCTCTCTCGGCTCGAAAGGTACCTTGGCCTCTCCGCCGCAGTTGGCGCAAACCGCAGTAAACATCTGTCTGCCTGCTCTCTGATCATTTTTCCTTGCAACGCGGCAGGCCTTGCATCTCTTGGGCTCGTTGGCAAACCCATGCTCTGCATAGTACTCCTGCTCACCGGCTGTAAAAACGAACTCGTTTCCGCAGTCCTTGCAAACTAATGTCTTGTCCTCGTACATAATTCCAATACCTCGCTTAAAATTTTTGCCCCGGCCGGACTTGCACCGGCACCTTTGTAGAAAACAACGCTCTCCAATTAAGCTACATGGCTATAAATCACTACAAGACGTTCCTAAGCTTCCTCCTTATCCTCTGCACCGCATTGTCAACAGATTTCGCCGGTATCCCGAGCTTTTCGGCTATTGTGCTGTAAGACACGCCGAGCAGATAAAGCTGAAGCACTTTCTGCTCGAGCTGCGAGAGCTCCCTGCTGACTCTTCTGTAAAGCTCCTCAGACGCTGCTGCCTCGAGAACTTTATTCTCGGGGTTATCGGCAGGGTCAGCCGGAGGCTCTTCCGTCAGCTCGTCATTCTCGGCTTTGAACCGCTTATAGGTCGAGATCATTCTGTTTTTGATGCTTTGCTGAGCATAGGTCGCAAAGGCGGCATTTCTCTCCTCGTCATAAGAACGCACAGCATTCAGCAGAGCCAGAAAGCCCTCCTGAGCAAGGTCGTCGGGCACAGCGCCTGCAAAGGACTCTGCACGTTTTCTGACAGCCGGAGTGAAGCGGATGATCAGTTCTGTGAGCGCAGCTGCGCTGTCCTCCTTGCAGAGCTTAACGAGTTCCTCATTGCTCATGCCCGAAAGGACATCCTTGCTGTTATCCACAGAAACCCCACCATTCGCCTTGTATATATTTTATCATAGCATTATCGTTACCCAAAGTCAAGTATGATTTTAAAAAAAATTAATAATGTAGAAATATTTGTTTAATTATACATATTCTATACTCATATAATAGTTATTTTGACGAAAAGAAAATAAACAGAGCCGAGGGTTCAGCTCTGTTTATCTCTTCACAATTCTATAGCTTGCAATATTCCGCTCTGCCTTCTGAAAAGATATCGCCGCCGATACTATCGTTAGCAACTATGAGCGGAAAATCCTTGATATAAAGCTTTTTTACTGATTCGCAGCCCAGGTCTTCAAAGGCGATGACCTCGCAGCTTTTTATGCAGTTGCTGGCTAAAGCACCTGCTCCTCCCACTGCGCAGAGATACACGGCCTTATTTCTGACTATGGCATCTCTTACTTCCTGAGAGCGTTCGCCCTTGCCGATCATACCGGCGAGACCCATATCCAGAAGCCTTGGAGCGAACCTGTCCATTCTGCCCGAGGTAGTCGGGCCGCAGGAGCCTATTGGCTTGCCTTCCGGCGCAGGAGTAGGACCTGCATAATAGATAACAGCATCTCTGATCTCATAGGGAAGCTCTTTTCCCTCGTCGATCATCTGCATTATCCTCTTATGGGCTGCATCTCTTGAGGTATATACATATCCCGTCAGCAGGATATTATCTCCGCAGCGGAGCTTTTTTGCCGCTTCTTTAAGGGACTGCGCATCTACCCTTATCGGTCGGGACATCAGTCCTCCTCAACAAGTGCAAGACCGTCGTCGATAAGGTCTCTTGCCTTGTTTGCAGAGCCGATGCTGGAACCAAAGAGGTCGTTGAGGGAAGAAATGACCTGAGTGATATTGTCGTTGAGTTCGGTATATTCTCTCTTGACGGAATCGCGGAGATCCTTGGATCTTGCTCTGATAACGCCTGCCTCAACGGTAGCGTCGTCGATCATCTTCTTAGCCTGAGCCTGAGCGGTAGCTGTGGTGGTAGCTGCCTCTGTTCTTGCAGATGTAGTCATAGCGTCTGCTTCTGCTCTTGCCTTGGAGGTAACGGCATCTGCTTCGGCCTTAGCCTGTGCTGTCATCTGAGCAGCGCTTGCCTTAGCAGTCTCGAGGGTACGAGTAGCCTCTTCCTGAGCGGAAGTAACTGTGGTCTCGGCCTGAGCGTTAGCGTCGTCAATGATCTGATTAGCCTGAGCCTCAGCCTCGTCTGTCATATTCTTAGCAGTCTCCTTAGCCTTGGTGACTACCATATTAGCGGAATTCTGAGCCTGGATAAAGATCTCGCCCATATCGAATGCAGGTGAAGAAGCCTGGCCTGCAGCGCTCTCAGCCTTTTCAAGCTTTTCCTTGAGATCTTCGATCTCATTCTTCTGGCGCTCGATCTCGGCATCCTTTTCGGAGATCTGCTGCTCATAGTCAGCGATCTGAACCTTCATGGTATCGGTGGAAGCCATCAGCTCGGCAACTTTATTCTTAGCCTCTTCGACCTTCTTTTCGAGTTCAGCCTTGCCCTCGAAATCAGCAGACTCGCCGCCGCCCGATGTTTCGAGACGGTCGATAGTCTCCTGCTGCTCGGTGACTTTAGCCTCAAGATTATAGATCTTAGAGTTAAGATCGTCAACGTATGCCAAAACGTCGCTCTTATCAAATCCGCCCATTCTGACAGTTCTCAAATATCCATTATTTGCCATAATTACATTACCTCCATAAGATAATATCTTTCTTTAATTATACATTATTTTTGAATTATTTTCAACAGATTTAAGTCAATTTCCAAAACTTCATACATTCTGACAAATTCAAACTGTCTATTTTGTACATTTTGACATAAGCACTGTCAACACTGAAATTCAAAGCGCGTAAATCCGCCGTACAAGCAGAAATGGACGGAGCAGATGTCCGTCCATTACAAGGCTTAATTAGTTCCTGAAGATATTAAAGATGTCATCGTAATAATCCGGATTATCTGCGGCCTTGACACCGGCCTTATGTCTTGCTGCGGCATCGGCCTTTGCGTCAGCCTCAGAAGGCTTGCCGTTGGTCGAGAAAACAGCCTTTCTTGCTGCATCACCCATCTTATGGGCATCGTCAAAGTCAGCAGCGATAACTGTTACGAATACTGTATCGTTTGCATCGGGATCATATCCGTTGCCGAAGATGATCTCAGCGTCGTCGTCAACAGCCTCGGTGATAGCATTTGTCAGCTCGTCGATCTCGTCAACAACGATATCCTCACTCATGGTGATATTTACGAGCAGTCTCTTAGCGCCTGTGATAGAGGTCTCAAGCAGGTCGCTGGCGATAACCTGAGCAACAACGTCCTGTACCTTATCCTTGCCGCTGCCCTGGCCCTTAGCCATATGAGCGAAGCCTGCATTCTTTATGATCGTGGTTATGTCTGCGAAGTCAACGTTGATCTCGTCATGTCTTGTGATGATCTCTGCGATGGAGATAACATCGTTCTTGAGCACTTCATCTGCAAGAGCATAGGACTGACGCATTGTGAGCTTCTGGCCGTTGGTAAGAAGGTTCTGGTTGGGGATAACGATGAGAGCGTCAACGTGCTCGAGCATTGCAGCGATACCCTTTTCAGCCTTTTCCATCTTCTTGGGGCCTTCAAACTTGAAGGGCTTGGTAACTACTGCTACTGTGAGCTTATCGAGCTCCTGAGCAATCTCTGCAACTACGGGAGCTGCACCTGTACCTGTTCCGCCGCCCATACCGGCAGTAATGAAGATCATATCGGCATCCTTGATGACCTCAGCGATCTCTTCCTTGCTCTCCTGAGCGGAAGCCTCACCGATCTCGGGCTTAGCGCCTGCACCGAGTCCGTGGGTCAGCTTTGCGCCGATCTGTATCTTTTCTGTAGCCCTCGAATTTTTAAGAGCCTGTATATCGGTATTGATAGCAATGTAATCAACGTTACCGGTAATGCCCTGGCTTGCGATACAGTTAAGGGCGTTTCCGCCGCCGCCGCCGACACCGATCACCTTGATCCTTGCTCCTTCAACGGGTGCTTCTACATACTCGTAAGACATAAACCAATTCCTCCTAATATAAATTGCGTCCTATATTTTTTCTTCGCAAAACGGCATAAAGCCGCAAATTACATAGATATATTATATTTTAACACAAAGCTGATAAAAAGTAAAGCAACAGCTTAGACCTTTTTATAATTTTTCACATAATATGGATTTTTTTACCGCTTTGTGCCGATTTATTGTGCATTATGCACAATGTCATTCTTCCTCCCAGCCGGTATATTCCCGGGCTGCGGGAGCCTGGTCAGTACCTGGCTCTGTGGTCTCTTCGGGGACGGCATCCGCCGGTGCTTCGGTGCTTGCCGGGGTCTGTACGGGTCTTGTTGTTTCGGCACCCTTCTTGATCTCGGTTATGCCCGTATCCATGCCGTTATATCTCAGCATTCCCTCGTAATCATCCGCAAGATCCCTGACCACATATTTCATGTAAGTCAGCTTGTAATCCATATCGAGGGAGCTTCCCACACGCATCTCTATCCTGTTGTCGTACCACATTACGATATCCGTGCGGTCCGTAAGGTCGATGACCGTGATATTATCTATCTCCGACTCCTTGATATCCTCGACGATCTGCATAAGTATCTTCGTCTTATGTGAGTCCCTGCTCTCCAGCTTCTCGTTCACCTTCGGCGATTTGATCTCAAATCCTTTTACCAAAGGCAGCGAAGTATCGTGGATCTGGTTGGGACCTTCCAGGACTCTCCCCGATCTTGAGATGACGTAATAGGCGTTGTCGCTTTCGATCTCCACGGCCTTTTCGGCCTCGACGACCTCGATGACAAGGGAGTTTGGAAAATCCTTGGTGACCTTTGCGCTCTCGATATAAGGCAGGGTATCCACAAGCCTTTCCTCGATGAGCTTGGTGTTCGTGCGGAAGAGATTAGCTCCGTTAACCACACCTCCGACCTCTACTATCTGATCTCCCGTATAGAGCGTTACCCCCGAGACGGAGACCTTTTCAAGATTGAAGAAAAAGCACAGAGACAGAATGAGCCCTATAGTTGTGAAAACAGCCACCGCCACCGCAGTATAGGTAGTGACCTTGCTTCTGCGGCTTCGTCGGTGCAGTTTGACTCTTTTGCCGTTGATGATCTTCACCTCGGCATTTGTCCGGCTTTTAACTATATCCTTCATCTTTACGTTCCTTATTTGTACCTTTATATTATATCATATTCTTGCTATATCGGCGCCGAGAGAGGAAAGAGCCTTCTCTATCTCCTCGTAGCCTCTGTCGATAAGCTTTATATTCGAGACTGTCGTTGTCCCCTGAGCTGCAAGCCCTGCAAGCACAAGGGCCGCACCTCCGCGAAGGTCGGCTGCCATAACATTGGCACCGTAGAGCTTTCCTCCGCCTTCGATTATGGCTACCCTGCCCTCGACCCTGATGCGTGCTCCCATCCTCACAAGCTCCGGCACATGGTGGAATCGGTTCTCGAAGATGGTCTCGACTATGACGCTGGTCCCCTTGGCTTTGGTCAGGAGAGCTGTCATAAGCGCCTGGGCGTCGGTGGGGAATCCCGGGTAAGGCATTGTCCTGACTGTGCCCACGGGTCTCAGCCTTTCCGGCACGGACAGAAACAACCTATCTTTATAATTATACACCGAACAGCCCGAAAGTTCAAGTACTTTTATAAAAGAATCAAGCTCTTCGGCACGGACGTCCGTTAAAGTTATCTCGCCGCCTGTCATTGCAGCTGCGGCAAGGTAGGTGCAGGCAGCTATCCTGTCCGGCATCACCTTATACTCACAGCCGCGCAGCTCATCCACTCCTCTGACTGTGACTGTATCCGTTCCCGCTCCCGAAATCTTTGCTCCGCAGGCTGTGAGAAAGCCTGCAAGGTCGGTTATCTCCGGCTCTCTTGCGGCATTCTTTATAATGGTATCGCCCTTTGCAAGAGCTGCGGCAAGGATTATGTTCTCCGTTGCTCCCACAGACGGGAAAGGCAGGGTCATATCCGCTCCGTGAAGTCCGCCGGGAGTTGTGCAGATAAGCTCGCCGTGCTGCTCGGTGATCTCGGCTCCCATTTTTCTCAGAGCGTCCAGGTGGATGTCAATGGGTCTCGGGCCCAGCTCGCAGCCTCCGGGGAAGGACAGCATACACTCTCCAGCTCTGCCCAGGACAGCTCCCAGGAAAACTATGGAGGAACGCATCTCCCTCATAAGCTCCTCGGGGACACAGCAGCCGCAGGGTTCTTTGGCATCAACGATGACAGTATTCCCCGACACCGTGCATCTGCACCCAAGGCAGCCCAGTATCCTTACAGCCGCGAAGACGTCTCTCAGCCTCGGGCAGTTTGTCAGCTGCGTTTCTCCCTTTGCAAGCATACAGGCGGCAAGCAAAGGCAGGGCGCTGTTTTTTGCGCCCTGGACCTTAAGCTCTCCGCCAAGACGTTTCTCACCGTTTATTACGAGCTTTTGCATTATCTTTCTCTCCTTTTCAGCGGGCATTTTACTTTTTATACTATGCCGGCCCGAAAAGGAAAGTGAAACGGTATTCGGTTATTATTCTTTTAGTTTGACAGTCATGATCGTATCTATACTGTTATCTTCTTTTTCTTGACTATGCAGAAAACAAAGACAAACAGCGAGGCTGCTAAGATCAGGTATTCAAGCACCGACGGAGGGTATATCCAATCGAATGCGTCCTTTTTGTCGTCGATGCCGACCACGACATTGGCAACGGTCATCAATATGAAGATCAACAGGTTTCCGATGAAGCTAAGAAGTGCGCTGAACTTCATCCGGTTCCATGCTTTTTTATCCGTCTGTGGAGTTTTTTTCATCAAAGCTACAATGGCTGCGGCGGCAAGTATCAATGCCCCTGCCTCGGCAGCGGCGTGACACCACAGAACGATCAGAGCGATAAAAGCAATGGTGTCCTTTGATTTTCTGAGGTTCAGTTTTGACATATCGCCGTATTCGATATAGAACCCGAGTGCCTTTGCGGTATTGAGAGTATAATACTCGTCAAAGTCTGTTTCGGCGTCGATCCTTTTCAAGTCCCTTCTCGCTTTGCTGGTGCCGTCGAAATTATTGAAGAGCGGAGAAAAAGCCAGGAACACACAAAGGATAAGCATTATCCATGCGGATGCTCTGCCGCTTTGCTGAGGTGCCGCCTGGAGAGCATTGCTCGCCGGCTGAGGTGCCGGCTGAACAGTCGGGATATTCGGCTGCGGAGTCGCTGTCTGAACCGGGGTATCGACAGGCTTAGGCGCCGGGCTTCCGCAGTTCGTACAGAATACTGCTCCGTCTTTTATCTGTGTGCCGCAGTTTCGACAAAACATAAAGCTATTTACATCTCACTTTCAGAAGTTTTATCCGTCAATTCGGAATTCCATATTATCCGCCACAAGGATGAATCCCGGGATGATAGGCATACCCGGCAGACCGCCGAGTCCCTTCTTGGTATCTGTGGTCCTGAGGACAACGCTTGTCAAGGCTTCCGTCAGCTTCTCGTCATCCAGCTCTGTGATGCAGACAAGTATCTCTGCGGAAACGGTCTGCACGCTGAAGGGACGGATCACATAGCCGTCTTCCTTAGCAGGCCTTACCGAAATAAGCTTGTCCTTATAAGCGGGGTCGCAGGTGACGATGCTGAAACCGCCGATATAGGTCTTGAAGGGGGTATAGTTGCTTATCCTTATATCCACGGTGCATCTGCGGTAGTTCTCCGCTTTCTCGGAGGTCATGTTGTCGATGTTATAAACATTCTCGTTCTTGAGGAGCTCTTCCTTTACGGCTGAGATCCCCTTGTTCTCGAAGATGTTCTCCCTTACCACCTTGCCGTCTCCTGTGGAGACCATGAAAGGAGGCAGGAAGGTGCTGACAAGGATGATAGCGACAAGGATGATCGCAGCGATCTTGAAAAATCTCCAGCGGGCGATATATCTTCCGCCGAGCTTTACATGGCTCTTTCTTCCGTCCGACGAAGGAGAAGGCATGGGCTTGGCGGTAAAATCGTCCAGCTCGTCCTTTTTCTCCGGCTCTGTCCTCTCGGGGACTTTTATAGGTGCGGCACTTGAAAACTCAGCGCTTGCACGAACTGTTCCGCCGAAATCGTCGATGCCGTGCTCTTTATAGACACGTCTGCTGCCGACGAATCCGCCTCGCATACTGTTTATCTGTTCCTTATCGGGAAGCTGTATGGAATCCATAGAACCTTTTGACTTAGGCATTCCTCATCCTCCTCACTTCATTTTATTTTCTATCAAAGGTCTTATCGCTTCAAATATCCTGTCGTTGGTATCACCGATATGCAGCGATGCAGCGTTAGCGGAAAGCTCTTCCAGCTTTGCTCTGTCGGATGTCAGCTCATCGACCTTATCTATCACAGTTGTGGGACCCAGGTCCTTTTCTTCATACACGAAGCCGGCTCCTGCATTCTGGAGCACCATGCCGTTGTGGTACTGGTGGTTTTCGGCCACCATAGGCGAGGGAATGAGGATCGCTCCCCTGCCGACGGCTTCGATCTCCGTCAGGGTGCTTGCTCCGCAGCGCGAGATAACAAGATCGCAGGCTGCAAGCGCCAAAGGCATATTCACATACTCCTGAATGATAAGCCTCTTGTTATCTCTGATCTTTACGCCTTTTTCTTCAAGCTCTTCTATGTAGTTCTTGTAGTCGATATATGTGCCGTAGGAATGGATGTGGCAGATATCCTTGCCGTTGTCCTGATACCATTTTAAAAGGCCGGCAACTGTCTCGTTCAAGGTCTTGGAGCCCAGGCTTCCTCCTGCCGAGAGGATCACGATATCATCCTGAGAAAAGCCCAGCTCTGCTCTTGCTTCGGCTTTCGTCTTATGCTCGAAAGCGCGTCTTACGGGAAGGCCTGTTATCTTCACTCTGTCCTTTACGGACTCGTCGAGGTTCTTTGTGTTCTCCACAGTCAGCATTATGACGTCTGCTCTCTTGCTTAAGAGCTTCGTGGTCACTCCTGCAAAGGCATTGGCCTCGTGGATAGCTGTGGGGATGCCCATTTTCTGAGCCTTGCGGACTATGGGAGCGGAAACGTATCCCCCCGTGCCGACGACAAGGTCGGGCTTGAAGTCCTTGATTATCTGCCCTGCTCTTCTGCCGGAATGGATAAGGTAGTGCATGGCAACGACATTCCGCTTGATGTTCTCGGGGCTGATATGCCGCTGCATACCCTCGATGTTTATGGGCTCGAAGCGGTAGCCTGCCTGAGGCACCAGCTTTGCTTCAAGCTTTTTGGGATTTCCGGCAAAGCAGAATTCCGCGTCGGGGCAATGCGCTTTTATTATCTCTGCGATGGCAAGTGCGGGATTGATATGTCCAGCAGTGCCTCCGCCGGCGAGAAGGACTTTAAGCATACTATAACACTCCAATTATTTTGATGTTGCGGACTGACGGGAGATGCTCAGCAATATCCCCACTTCGGCAAGGGTTATCAGCAGCGAAGAACCGCCGTAGCTGAAAAACGGCAGGGATATACCTGTATTCGGGAAAGCGTTGCTGGCAACTGCGATGTTCAGGAAAGCCTGGGTGCCGATCTGGATCGTTATGCCCGTTGCAAGCAGCATACCGAAGCGGTCCTTGCAGCGGCTCGCAATATAGAATCCGCGGAGAATGAACATCACGAACAGCATGATGACTGTAAGAGCGCCCACAAGTCCCAGCTCCTCGCAGACTACCGAGAAAACGAAGTCGTTCTGGGATTCGGGGAGGTAGAGGTATTTCTGTCTCGACTCTCCGAAGCCGAGGCCGAAGATACCGCCGGAGCCTATGGCTATAAGAGAATTGTAGGTCTGGAGGGTCTTGTCTCTCGGGTCGGAGAGAGGATCACGCCAGCTGTCTATTCTGTCTGTTATGTATCCGAAGTCGCCTGCGGAGATCATATATCCCACAAGCAAAGCTCCCATGAGTGCAGCGAAGATCATAAATCCCCAGAAATGCCTCTTGGGCATTCCGCTGACATACATCATTACAACGCCGATGATGGCGATTATCATTACCGCCGACATATGTCTCTGGGCAACGAGCACGCTCATCGAAAGGGCAAAACCTATTGCAAAGGGGAAAATGGAGGCCTGCCATTTGAAGAAATAGGGGAACAACGTCGAACTTATGTAGGCGAAAATAATTATAAATCCTATCTTCATAAGCTCCGAAGGCTGTACCTGTATGGGGCCTAAGTCGAGCCATCGGGTAGCGTCAGCCGTCGTCGTTCCGACGAAGATCGTTATCAGGCTCAAAAACCAGGTCAGCCCGAAGGCAAAGAAGGCTATCACCGTATTTGCAAAGAGGTGATAATCCATCATGGAAATGACGATCATCACTCCAAGTCCCAGCAGAGCCCATTTTATCTGTCTTTTGAGATAATAGAAGCCGTCGCCCATATCCGCAAGGGCACGGGCATAGCTGGCGGAGAACATCATTATGATGCCGAACACCATAAGCACAAGGATAAGCACAAGGAAAGGCTTATCTATCTCGTGTCTTATCAGCCTGAATTTATATGTTCTTTTTACCAGAAGCGCCTTGAGCCAGTTTCTCTCAAGCCGGGGTCTCGGTGTAGCAGAAGCTGCATTGTTTTCCTGCAAAAGAAGTTCCTCCCTGTTCTTACAGCTTGGCTGAATACACAGCAAAGCCAACGGCAGCGGCTCCGCCGACCGCCGAAGCGATTGATGAAAGTATTATTATCGTATAAGCCCCTTTTCCCTTGGCGGCAAGATGGGCATGGAGCCCTGCGCCTTTGAGAAGAAGCTTTTTTGTTCTCTTGTATATTATATAATGTGCGGCTGCGCAGACCGTGTCGATAACTGCGGGCAGCGCAAGCATTATAAGAGCAAGCTCGAGTTTTAAAAGCAGTGCCGCCGAGCAAACGCAGGCACCCGTGAACAGTGCGCCGGATTCTCCGATGAAGAGCTTTGAGGGATGCAGCGTCCAGATCAGTATGCCGATGCAGGAAGCAGCTGCACAGCTGCAGAAGCACATGGCAGCAGGGCTGTCGATCATATCAGCGCAGGCTGCGGCAAAGAGCATAGCCAAAGCTCCCGAACAGGCGCATAATCCTCCCACGCTTTCGGAGGTGTTGCCGTTGAAGCAGTCGTGGAGCTTGAAGGAGCCCAGCACAAAGGCCATATACAAAGCCGTAAGCGGATAATAGGCATATGAAAACTCCATATATCCCAGCCGGAACGGCAGCAGCACCGTTGTTTCGGCGAAGCCTATGAATCTAAGGTAAACCAGCAGCAGCGCAGACAGCGCAAGCTCGATGAAAAGCTTTTTCCCGAAGCCGAGGACTACCCGCTCTCCCCTGTGGTCCTTATAGTGATCCTCCACAGCGCCGAGTATCATCATTGAAAGCACGAACACCGCAGCGCCGGCAGCGGCTTTGACTTGTATCGAAAGTCCTTCCTTGGAAGCAAGGGATGCCAGCGACGGTGCAAGACCTATCAGAAAAGCGGCTGCCATTACAGCGCCGCCCATTTTCGGCTCGGAGCCGTCGGTCCTGAATCTATCGCCGAGATACCAATCAAATTTTCCGGTTTTGAGCCTTCTGAGGTAGGGTATGAACAGCCTTCCCAGAAGGAACGAAGCGCCAAGCTCCGTCAGTATTATTATACTCAGGTCAGTCCAGCGCATAGTAAGCTTCTTCGAGCTTCATTCCGCGGCTGCCTTTGAACAGCACGGCATCGCCGGTCTTCAGCACGCCTTTGAGGTAAGCGGCAAGGTCTTCCCTGCTCTCGAAATGCTTGCAGCTGCTCTCGTCGAAGCCCTTGCGGACAGCACCCTCGATATAGCACTTGGAATTCTCGCCGAAGCAAAGCAATACATCGGCCTTTGAAGCCGCCACATACTCGCCCACTGTTCTGTGGTAAGCCTTAGCGTTCTTGCCAAGCTCCAGCATATCGCCGAGGACGCAGTAACGCTTGCAGCCCTCGCCCACATTCACCTGTGAAAGCACGGAAAGCGCAGCCTTCATTGAATCGGGAGCCGCGTTATAGCAATCCACCACAAAGGTCATGCCGTTCTTTTCGACTATGTTCTGTCTCATGCCCTGGGGCTTGTAGTCTGAGACCGCAGCGGCACAGACCTCAGGCTCCATACCCAGGCAAACGCCTGCACAGAACGCTGCAAGAGCGTTGCGTACATTATGCTCGCCGAGGACATTGAGCCTTGCGGGATACTTCTCGCCCTGATAGTTTATAACAAAGGAAATGCCGCCGTTTTCAGCGGTCACACCGCTTGCGAAAACGTCGCAGTCCTTTTTCTTAGTGGAATAATACACAGCCCTTCTGCCGTGGAGCTCGCAGGCTGCAAGGAGCTTGTCGTCCTTGTTGAGTATCATGGGAGCATCGGGCAAAGCACCGTCCAGCATCTCGAGCTTAGCCTTGAGGATATTCTCCTGAGAACCGAGATTCTCGATATGGGAAACGCCGATATTTGTTATCATGCAGACTGTGGGGACTGCACACATGGAAAGGCGTGAGATCTCGCCGGGGTGGTTCATTCCCATTTCGGTGATAGCTGCGCCGTAGCTTGAGTCAAGGCCGAAGATAGTCAGGGGAAGGCCGATCTCGTTATTGTGGTTGCCCTCGGACTTAAGGGTCTTGAAGCCCTTTGAAAGCACGCAGGCTACCATATCCTTGGTGGTGGTCTTGCCGACAGAGCCGGTGACGCTTACCATGGGGATATCGAATTTCATCCTGTAATGGTGAGCAAGATCGAGAAGCGCCTTGGCTGTGGAATCCACAACGATACACCTTGCGCCTTCAACAGGGCGTTCGGTTATAACGGCAAGAGCGCCGAGCTCCATTGCCTTTGCGGCATAGTCGTGCCCGTCGAAATTCTCGCCTTTAAGCGCGATAAACACTGAGTTTTCGGTTATTTTTCTGGTATCCGTGGAAACGCTGTCCACCATCTGATCTGCCGGATAGCCGAAGCTTCCGTCAACAGCGGCAACGATCTCCGCCAAACTCATTCTCTCCATAACTGTCTCCGTTCGCAGGGCTATAGCCCCTTTGATATTCGGTCTTTATCAGAGCTGTTTCAGAGCCTCTGCAACGACCTCGCGTTCGTCAAAGTGTATTTTCACACCGCCTGCAAGTATCTGATAATCCTCGTGGCCCTTGCCTGCGAGAACGATGATGTCGTCCTTTTCGGCATTCTTAACGGCCCAGTTTATAGCCTCGCGTCTGTCGGTGATCTTGATATAGGGTGTGTCGCAGCCTTCGAGCCCTTTAAGGATATCGGAGATGATCTCCTCGGGATCCTCATTTCTGGGGTTGTCGGAGGTAACGATAAGGAAATCTGCATTCTCAGCTGCTGCCTTTGCCATAAGAGGACGCTTTGTGGCGTCACGGTTTCCGCCGCAGCCGAAGAGGCACTTTACTCTGCCCTTTGCTCCGTCCTTGATAGCGGAAAGGACATTTGCCAGCGCATCGGGGGTATGTGCGTAGTCGCAGATGACTGTGAAATCTCTGCCTGTGGGAACGACTTCCGCTCTGCCGCGAACGCCCTGGAGCTGGTTTAGCTGCCTGATGACACGGCCGGGCTCGAAGCCCAGAGTCTCGCAGCAGGCGATGACTGCCAGTGAATTTGAAACATTGAACACGCCGGGCATTTTGAAGTCAACGTTATGCTTGGTCTTGCCGTCGCAGTAAACATATTTTACACCGCTTGCCGAAAGGAGGATATCCTCGGCGAAGAAGTCGGCCTTTTTCTCGGCGGAATAGGTGTTGCTGGGGCAGGTGATCTCTTCAAGGAATCTTCTGCCGTAGAAGTCGTCGATATTTATGATAGCCTCTGCCGAAACATCGAACAGCAGCTTCTTGGCCTGATAGTAGTTTTCCATGGTGCCGTGAACATCAAGGTGATCCTGGGTGAGATTGGTGAATATGCCTACGGCGAAATTGCAGGGGCCGAGACGCTTCTGCTCCAGTCCCTGAGAGGAAGCCTCCATAGCCACGTACTTGCAGCCGGCATCAGCCATCTGTCTGAAAAGCTGGAAGAGCTCGTAGGGCTCGGGAGTGGTCCATGCGGCTGGAAGTATCTTGTCGCACACCTCATACTGGCAGGTGCCGATGAGTCCGACTTTTTCGCCGAAGCTGTCGAGTATTTTCTTTATCACCGTCGTGATAGTGGTCTTGCCGTTGGTGCCGGTGACGCCGATGAGCTTCATCTGTCTTTCGGGGTGTCCGAAATATGCTGAACAAAAGGCAGGATAGGCAGCTCTCGTATCCTCGACGATGATCTGATTCTCGATGCCGAGGTCACGTTCCGCAACGATGACAGCAGCGCCTTTTTCAAGCATTTCGCGTGCAGCGTCATGACCGTCGAAGCTGTTGCCCTTTATGCACACGAACATAAAGCCGGGCTCCAGCACCTTTCTGGTATCGGAGGTGACGTCGGTGATCTCGATGTTTTCGAGTGTGGTCGTAGTTACGCCGTCGATCAAATCATAAAGTTTCATACTCTATTCCTTCTCTCGTTTCACGGAGCCTCGCTCCGCAGGATTTCATATTCTTCTGTCTTGTGCGCGTGTTACCACGAACGCATTTCCGTCTCTTCAAACGTTACCGACACGGCAGTTCCCACAGGGACTGAGCTTAATGCCGGACAGCTCTGGTCGTCCGACGCGACAGCACCCTCGTCGTAGATACCGTTGCCCTGGGAGGAAAGGTTCAGTCCGACAGCCTCGAGAGCTTCCTTAGCCGCCTGGCGGCTGAGTCCCTTGATATCCGGGACTGTGACGAGCTCTTCGGTATAGTTTTCATCGGTGTAGAGGATCACAGTGCTTCCTCTTTCAACTGTTACCGACTGAGGCATCTGCTTATAAACGGTTTCTCCCTCGCCCTTGACTTCGGTCTTAAGGCCGAGGTCTTCAAGGGTCTTCTTCGCGTCGGAGACCGAAACAAATTCGATATTCGGAACATTCACCTGCATCTGCGCCAGCTGTTCATCGCTGTACTGCGGATAATAGCCCATGTAAGGAAGTATCTCCTCCAGCAGCTCTGTGGCAATAGGTGCCGCGAGCTGTGAGCCGTAATACTCTGCACCGATGGGGTGGTCGATGACGATGAGCATTATCACCTGAGGGTCGTCTGCCGGAGCGAAGGCGCAGTATGATGCAACGTAGGTGTTACCCGACGGATCCTCATCCATTTTCTGGGACGTGCCGGACTTTCCGCCGATACGGTAGCCTTCGATGAAGGAATTTCCGTGGTGTGACGAATCAACGACGTTTTCAAGTATCTTTCTTATCTCGCCGGAGACCTCCTCGGAGATGACCTGTCTCTTTGCCACAGGCTCGATATCCTTGATAACGTTTCCGTTTGAATCGACTATTTTATCAACGACCTGCGGAGTATAGAGGTAGCCGCCGTTTATTGCAGCCGAGCAGGCCGAGATCATCTGGATAGGTGTGAGCTTATTGCCCTGTCCGAAGGACGACACCGCAAGATCGACCACCGACATACTTTCGGGAGCGAAGAAGATGGGGTCTGCCTCGCTGGGCAGGTCGATGCCTGTTCTTTCGGTGAAGCCGAAGGCTCTGAAATACTTGGTGAAGTTATCCACGCCAAGCCTCTGCCCTATCTGCACGAACACAGGGTTGCAGGAGTTGGTCATGGCAAGAGCCAGGTTCTGCGAGCCGTGATCCGAGAAGGACCAGCAGCTTATTGGAGTATCCGCTACTTTTATCATCGTGTTGCAACGGAAGGTATCGTCAAGGGTTATGGCGTCGGCTTCAAGTGCCGAAGCTCCCGTGATTATCTTGAATACCGAGCCGGGGTTGTAGAGGTCGGAAACTGCCTTGTTCCTCCACTGCCTCGACCACTCGTTGAGCTCTATCTCGTGGTATTCGTCTGTGCCGGGTTCAAGCCCTGCAAGCTGTGCCGCAACTTCCTTGTTGGTTATGTAGGCTGGGTTGTTGGAGTCGTAGCTGTAGCTCGTAGCCATTGCGAGCACAGCGCCGGTGTTGGGGTTCATCACTATGCCGCAGACTCTGTCAACAGGCGTACTCTTTTCGTAAGCCTTTTCAAGGGCTTTTTCCAGATAATACTGGATATTCACATCAACGTTCAGCACCAGCGAAGAGCCGTCCTGAGCATCATAGGACTGTTTGTATCTGTAAGGGATGCTCTTGCCGTCGCGGTCTGTGGCGGTGATGACTCTGCCGTTTATACCGCTGAGGTAATCGTCGTAGTAGGCTTCAAGGCCGTAGATGCCGTTGCCGTCGTAGTCGAGATGCCCGAGAACTGTGGAAGCCAGAGCGCCCTGGGGGTAGAACCTCTTTGTTGAGGGTTCGCAGCGGACGCCGTCTATGCCTTCGCCGCTGAGATATTCCTCTATCTCCGCAGCTATGGTTTTATCCACGTTCTGCTTTATGGTCTCGTACTGGGAATCCTTTTTGCCGCAGCGTTCCTTGATAGTCTCCGTATCCACCTGGAGCTTCTCCGAAAGGAAGGCAACAAGGTCGTTATAGGTATCCGCTGTGCTCTTCGCGGATTCCAGCTTTTTTACATATTCCTCGCGCTTGTCGCTGTCCTTTTCGTCGGCGATAAGCTCATTGAGTTCCTTGATGCGCTCATCTCTTTTATTCAGGTAGTCGTCCCAGAGCATTACGGGATCGCAATAGACCGTATAGACCGTTGCGCTCTGAGCAAGTATCTGACCGTTGGTGTCGTAGATAGCTCCTCTCGAGGCTTTGGTGACGGTGCTCTTCACCTGCTGGGAATTTGCGAGGTCCTGCCATTTCTTCGATTCGATGACGCTGACCTTGAATATCACATAGACGATATATACTATTACGGCTACAAAGACGACAACAACGTTCCTTGTGAGCCTTCGTTTCATTTTTTTAGTAGGCAGATCCGTCATTTGCTGTACCTTCCATTAAATCTGCATTTTAAAGCGCTTTTTTACTATTATATTGTTTCTAAGCGCCGATATATTCCAGGAAATCGTTGAAGCGGCGTTTCAGCATCACAAAGATGTTGTCGTCCTCGGGGACTTCATTCTCGGCGACGCTGGGCTTTGGCACCTCGACATATTTGATCTGCGTGCGGTCGAGCTTGTGCAGACCCAGGCGGTTCTCGGCGTAATCCTCGACTTTTGTGAGTCCTGTTTTCTTTGCGAGCTCCGACTCAAGACCCATATTCTCGTTCTGGAGCTCTGCAAGCTCGGTCTCAAGCTCGCTCTGCTCGGAATAAAGGCTGGTCAGCTGGACTCTGCCGTATATGATCGACCCGAAGATCAGAAAGGCTGCTGCCGCAATGGCAAATGCCTTGAATATGCTAATTGTCTTTCTTGCTTTCCTGAGTTTTTTCGGCTTTTCGTCGCCTATATCCCGTTCAGCGGTCTCTTCGCTGACGGGTTCGTACTCGCTCAGATCATAAGCGAGATTATTCTCATTCTCCATATCCTCACCGTTGTTCTTCCTGCCGACAGCCCTCTGCCGGCTATATCTTTATCATTTTTATTTTTTCGATAACTCTCAGCTTTGCGCTGTGGCTACGGCGGTTTTCCGCAAGCTCTTTTTCCGAAGGGGTGATCGGCTTTCTTGTGACGAGCCTGCCCCTCGGCGTTTTTCCGCAGACGCACACCGGAAAGTCCGGCGGACATATACAGCCTGTGCAGAAGCTTGCGAACATCTGTTTTACGAGCCTGTCTTCAAGGGAGTGGAAGGTTATCACCGCGAGCCTTCCTCCCACAGCCAGACAATCAAAGGCTTCGTCCAGTGCTTTGTCCAGATGTCCCAGCTCGTCATTCACAGCCATTCTTATGGCCTGAAAGGTTTTCTTGCTGGGGTTTTTTGTCCTCTTTGCCTTCTGCGGCATGGAATTGCTGATTATCTCCGAGAGCTGAAAAGTTGTCTTTATCGGCTCTCTTTCTCTTGCTTTCACGATACCGGCGGCGATGCTCCTTGCGAACTTCTCCTCGCCGTATTCAAAAATTATCCTTGAAAGCTCCTCATAAGTATAGGTGTTCACGACGTCCTCAGCCGAGAGACCCTCACCGCTCATCCTCATATCGAGAGGTGCGTCTGCGCGGTAGGAAAAACCGCGTTCGGCGTTGTCCAGCTGGTAGCTGGAAACTCCCAGGTCCAGCAGGATGCCGTTGAAGCCGTCTATCCCAAGCTCGGTCATCACCCGGCGTATCTCCGAGTAATTAGCTCTTACCACCTGCGCCGGCAGACCTTCAAGTCTTTCCGAGGCAGTCTTCACAGCTTCGGGATCGCGGTCCAGGCAGATGAGTCTCCCCTCGCCTGCCGCCAGCTTCTTTGCGATGACGCCCGAATGTCCTGCACCGCCCACTGTTCCGTCGCAGTATATCCCATCGGGATCAACTGCAAGCCCTTCAACAGCTTCGGCCAGCATCACCGGGTAATGTTTGAATTCCACTAAAAATCAAGTCCCTCCAGGGCGTCAAGAAGTGCGCCGACATCAACGCTGTTGTTGAAGTTCTCCCAGGTCTGTTTATCCCAGATCTCGCACCTGTCCGAAACGCCTGTAACGACGATCTCTTTCTCAAGTCCCGCAAGAGCACGAAGAGCCGGAGGAATGAGTATCCTTCCCTGCTTGTCTGCCTCGACCTCGCCGGCATTCGCCATGAAAACTCTCTGGAAATCCCTTGCCTGCGACATGGGAAGTCTCTTGATCTTCTCTGCACGGGCGTTGAATTCTTCAAGCGAGTACACAAACAAGCACCCGTCGGTGCCTCTCGTAACAATGAACCTTTCGCCGATCTGCTCTCTGAGCTTGGCAGGGAATGTCATACGTCCCTTTGCGTCCATTGATTGATAATAGGTACCCTTGAGTGCATCTTTTACAGTTGCAGCAGCTTCAGAAACAGCTTCAGCCAAAGTGTTCACCTCCGTTCAATGCGGTTTTTGGTGCATTTTTCGCACCGATTTGACACTATCGAGGGCAAAATCACCACTTTTTTGCACTTTTTGCCACCGATGTACCTATTATACACCACATTTTTGGAAATTGCAACACTTCAGCTCGTCGTTTTTTTATTAAAAGCAACGCTTTTTGTCAAAAGCCGCTGTAATTTGCCAGAGATTTTTGTAATTTTCACCCGAATTTTCTTAACCAAACTGTAATCTATGAACATGATATGAACTAAGATCGTGCTATTTCCTATCATTGGCAGAAATTTCGGGAGCCTTTTCCGGCAAAGAGCAGCTGCTTTTTATATATAGTATTATACCACAACATCTTGTGGCGGTCAACACCTTTTTTTGATTTTAACACAATTTTCTTGCCGCACATTTGTTCTGGGATTTTTTTTGTACATATAAATCAAGCCCCCTGCGATAATAAGCCCTATGCAGCGACGTTATTATTTTTTAAATCATTTAATTATTACAAAACGTTCACCGAATACGATAACGTAAATTTTTTGTGAACAAAACCTCAAAACTTATATTATTCATTTTCAGGGATGTGAAAAGGGATGTGGGAAAAGCTCCCCGCACCCCTGCAAAAAAAGCGCTGCACATCTCTGCACAGCGCATTTACGCGATATTATAGCATTATCTCCCCTGCTTTACTTGCAGAAGGTATCCACATAGCGGTCGATGCAGGAGGAAATGATCTCCTTCGCTGCCGCAGCATCCCGGACGTCGTCGATAACTGTGTCCTTGCCCTCCAGCTGCTTATAGACCTTGAAGAAATGGGTCATCTCATCGAAAACATGCTGGGGCAGGCTGCCGATGTCGGTGTACTGATTGTAGGTCGGGTCGTTGACGGGTATGCAGATGATCTTCTCGTCGTTTGCGCCGTTATCCAGCATGAGGATAACGCCGATAGCCCTGCACTCAACGAGAGAAAGGGGTGCAAGGGTCTCCGAGCAGAGCACCAGCACATCGAGGGGGTCTCCGTCCTCGGCGTATGTACGGGGGATAAAGCCGTAGTTTGCCGGATAGTGGGTGGATGTATAAAGGACCCTGTCCAGTATTATG
>CAMVOF010000023.1:0-20033 GCA_947169055.1 uncultured Clostridia bacterium | reverse complement strand
CGGGTCAGACGCATTATGGCCTTTTCCTCGGACTTGTACCCCGGGAATGCGCTGTCGGCAAAGGCGGAGATCATATCCTCCACCAGCATATAGCTGACCTCGTTGTTCTCGGAGGGCAGGAAGATCACTCTTTCGTATCTTCCGCAGCTTATCAGCCCTATGAGAAGACCTGTCTTTGAGGCGAGCTTTGTAACGACGAAAAGCTCCTTATCCGGCAAAAACGGGAAGGGGTGGCGTCTGTCAACGACGTTCGCGTTGAGCTGGGGTCTGATCTCGTAGTCGTAGTATTTCTGGACAAATTCCAGCTCCTGCTTGTTGAGGCTCTTGAAGCTGCGGCGGTGCACGCCGGAAAGCTCCAGCTCGCGGCAGATGGTATGGAAGGTCTTGTCCTTCTTATCGGCAAGGTCGCGCACACGGGAATATATCTCGGTGAGCTGCTCTGACGGACGCATAGCGGTCTTGCTGTCCTTGACGTTATCGTCGATGAGCTGGCTGTCGATGAGCGAGCCCACACGCACCATAAAGAACTCGTCGAGGTTGCTTGAATAGATCGACGCGAATTTGAGCCTTTCAAGGATAGGCACAGAGGTATCCTGAGCTTCCTCGAGCACGCGCATATTGAATTTGAGCCACGAGAGCTCGCGGTTATCATAGACCTTTTTTGACATATCACGTCACCTCCTGACAGTGATCTTCTGCTGATATAATTATAAAGCTAAAAACGGCGGTTGTCAAGCAGGGTGATGTTGAAAGCTTGATGTTAGTAATCTGTGTTGTCTTGGCTTTTGCTTCTTACTAACAAAAACAGCATGAATCAAACCCTCAGCACTTGCAATTATTTTCAAAATAGTGTAAAATAAAATCATACACGGATCTGCTCCCCTTTGCATATAATACAAAAAACAAAAGGGAGTGAGCTTATGTGGGCTGTTATCGGTGTTGTCGCTGCGGTCGTTATTGCGGTGCTTATTTGGCTTTTGCCGAAAAAGAAAAAGGCTGTGCCGGCCGGGTATGTCGTCATTCCTCTGCTTGGCTGCGATGACCCCGAGCAGCGTGTGCGTAATGCCTACTGGGACGAAAGATTCCGGTCTGCTGCCAACAGGCGGGATATAATCATCGTGACGGATAACAGGTCGGAGCAGAGATTTACGGCGGCAAGGCTTGCGGCCGAGCTTGAGGGAGTCGAAGCAGTCGATATAACAGCTCTTGCGGATCATATCATCAGAAAAGAAAGGATAAGACAGCCTTGACGGACTTATCTAACGAGCCTATCAGAATAAGCGGTGCCGTTGACAGCGTTATCTTCAACAGCGAGGACGACGGCTACTGCGTTATAATGCTTAAGACCGAGACCGATCTTGTCACTGTCGTCGGGTATCTCGGGAACGTCGAGCCCGGAGAGAACCTTGTCTGCACGGGGCGAGAGGTGAACCACCAGCGCTTCGGCAAGCAGTTCAAGTGCGAATACTGCGAGCGCAGTCTGCCGGATTCACCCGAGGCTTTGAAGCGCTATCTTGCAAGCGGTCTCATCGAAGGTGTGGGGCCTGTGCTGGCAAAAAATATCGTTGACCGCTTCGGCAGCGAGGCCCTTTCCGTCATCGAGAACGAGCCCCAGAAGCTGGCGATGATCGACGGTGTGTCCTCAAAGAAGGCCAAAAAGATCGGCGACAGCTTCAGGAAGACTTTCGCGGCAAGGTCGCTGATGATACTGCTGGCAAGCTACGATCTTCCGCCCTCTGTGGCGATAAAAGCCTGGAAACGCTGGAAGGACAAAGCCGAGGAAATGATCGTGGTAAATCCCTTCCTGCTCTGCACCGAGGGGATAGATGTTTCATTTGCGAAGGCCGACGACATTGCAAGGCAGAAGGAGCTGCCGCTCAGCGATCCCCACAGGCTTGCTGCCGGGATAAAGGCTGTTCTGCGAGAGGCAGCCGACGAGGGCAACACCGCTCTGCCGGAGGAAGAGCTTTGCAGAAGGAGCTGTGCCCTTTTGAAGATCGAGGAGGAGCTTTTCCGGCGTGTCCTTGAAGACGAGCAGGAGGAAGCAAACCTCCACAGCTGCGAGATCGACGGAGAGAAGTGCATAATGCTGCACGACTACTACAGGGCAGAAGACTACATAGCAAGAAGGCTTGCCATAATGAGCGAGCTTTCCTACGACAACAAGATAGATTTCTCGGACGTCATAGACATCGCCGAAGAGGAAAACGGCGTGACTTACGAGCAGGTCCAGAGACAGGCCATAAACCTTGCGCTGTCGAAGGGCTTTCTTGTGCTGACCGGCGGTCCCGGGACAGGCAAGACCACGACCCTGAACGCGATACTTTCGCTCTTCGAGCAGCAGGGGCTGAATGTTATGCTGTGTGCGCCTACAGGCAGGGCTGCAAAGAGGCTCTCAGACCTGACGGGTCACGAGGCAAAGACCATTCACCGGCTGCTTGAAGTTAAAAGCGCAGAGGACGGGCTTATCTCCTTCATACACGACGAGAACGACCCTCTCCCCTGCGATGTGCTGATAATCGACGAGATGTCAATGGTGGATTCGGTGCTGTTCGAGGCTGTGCTCAGAGCCATAAGCATAAGCTGCAAGCTGGTGCTCGTGGGAGATTCCGACCAGCTGCCCAGCGTGGGTGCAGGGAATGTTCTCCACGACATAATCGGGAGCGGGATAATGCCCGTCGTTACCCTGACCGAGATTTTCAGGCAGGCGCAGACAAGCTCCATCATAACCAACGCCCACAAGATAGTCAGAGGGGAATGCCCCGACCTTGCGGAGAGAGGCAACGATTTCTATTTCATGCAGAGGGAAAGCTTCGAGGATATGCAGGATCTGACTATCTCCCTTTGCGAAACGAGGCTGCCCAAGGCCTACGGCTTCGATCCTTTTGAAAACATCCAGGTGCTTTCGCCAACAAGGAAAGGCCCTGCAGGGACCGTTGAGCTGAACAAGCTTTTGCAGGAAAAGCTCAATCCCCCGGAGGAAGGCATAGCCGAGGTGAAGACCCAGCTTTTCACCTACCGCACGGGTGACAAGGTGATGCAGACCCGGAACAACTACGATATCCTCTGGAAACGCGAGAAAGACGACGGCACCTCGGAGGAAGGCTCGGGCATATTCAACGGGGATATCGGCACGATACTGAAAGTCAACAAGATACTGCGGACCCTGACCATAGATTTTGAAGGCAGGATAGCCACATACAGCCACGATATGCTCTTCGGCCTCGATCTTGCCTATGCAGTGACTGTCCACAAGAGCCAGGGCAGCGAATTTGACGCTGTTATCCTCACAGTCCTCGGGGGATACGACAAGCTGTACTACCGCAATCTGCTCTACACCGCCGTGACAAGGGCAAGGAAGCTGCTTGTCATCGTGGGTTCACGCAGGACGGTGGAATACATGATACAGAACGACCGCCGGACAGACCGCTGCACGGCTTTAAGGGAAATGATGATAGAGATAAAGAACGGAAAGGGTGCTTTCGATGAATAAGCTGGCAAATGCGGTGCTGGACTTTTTCGTTCCGCAGAGCTGTCCATGCTGCACGAGGCTGATAGGCACGGACAGGCTTATATGCGAAGATTGCGAAAAGAAGCTGAAGCTCTATGACAGTATCGAAGCACCGCCGGAGCTTTGCTCGCTGTTCGTCAGCGCTTTTATCTACGAGGATGAAGCCAAGAACGGAGTGCTTGCCCTCAAAGAGGGCGAAGGCAGGAATTTTGCGGTCTATGCGGCAGGACTTATTGCTCCGAAGCTTGAGGGCTGCGGTGCAACGCTTATCACATCTGTGCCCATGAGTCTTCCGAAGCAGCTTTACCGCGGAGGGAATCAGTCGGACGTCTTTGCGAAGGAGCTTGGGAAAAGGCTCGGGCTCCCCTGTGACCTCAAGCTGCTGAGGCAGAGAAACGACAGGGATGCTCAGCACGATCTTCCGGCAGCTGAAAGACGGGAACACGCAGAAAACATCTACGAGGTCGCCCAAAACGCCAGAAGCCTTAAAGGCGAGAAGATCATACTCTGCGACGACATCAGGACGACAGGCTCGACCCTGACAGCCTGTGCTAGTCTGCTGCTGTCCCTCGGAGCGGAGGAAGTGGCAGCGGTGACGATATGCAGAGCAACAAAGAAATAACGCACGTCGGAAGGTTGGACCTTAGCAGACGTGCGTTTTGTTTTATTCGTTATCTTCTGTTTCCTGAGCCGGAGCTTTTTCGGTCTCGGGCTTTTTTCGCTTTTTAATCGAGACGATCTCGACGACAGCAAGGGCAAGGAAGGCTGCAAAGCCGACAGCCGAGCCCAGCTTACCTGCTTTCAGAAGCGGTGCCGTGAAGCGGACGGTTATCTCGTGTTCTCCTTCTGTGAGCTCAAAGCCGATGAAAGCCTTGCTGACAAGCTCATAATCCTGCTTTTGGCCGTCAACGGTTATCTCGTAGCCCTCGCTGTAAGGCAGGGTCAGCATGAACATACTGTCCTTCGTGCAGTTGATGCTGCCGGTTATCACATCTCCTGAGGTGCGGCTCATATCGACGATCAGCTGATCGTTGTCGGGAGCTGTGGGATAGTCGGTGATATACGCTTTAAGAGGAGCAAGGGAGTATCTGCCGTCGGTGAAGATCATATGCAGATCGGTTATAGGCTCGCCGTTCTTGGGGGTCAGGACGTAGGTGAAAGTCGTGTTGTTGTTGTAATATTTCCAGGTGGGGTCGGTGAGAGTGTTGCGGATGCCGTTTATCGTCAGCCTTGCATCCGTCGGTCTGCCCAGCATATTGTTGGTCTCTGTCTCGATCAACAGCACCTTGCCCTCGGGCACAGGCTGGTCAAGGTGGACATCCAGCTCGAATCTCTTCAAAGCCGCGATCTTATAGCCGTCGGCCTTGAAGGTTATGTGGCTGTTCTCGGGAAGGATTATATCGTTAATACGAGTGATATTCGATGTGAATTCCGTGTTGTCTCCGCAGATTATGTAATTGCAGAGAGCTGTCATCTTGTCGCCGGAGAAGAGGCTGTCGAAGGTCTCCTCGGAAAGGGTCGGGGCACAGCGTCCGAATGCGGCGACGTTATTATTCTCCAGCAGGCGCTTGCCGTCTATCTCGTCGATGACCGTACAGCCGTAGGGGACGTCCCCGGACTCGGTAATGAAGTACTTATTTGCCATGAAGACATTGAAGAAGGGGTTTGCCGAGCAGGTGGTCAGCGCGGAATTTCTGTACTCGTTCGCGTTGTTCATCTCCTCGAAATAGAAATTGTTGTAGTACTTGTTATGTATCGAGGAGTAGATGTTGGGGCTGTAGAAATTCGCGGCATAGACCGTATTTGTCGTTGTCGAGCGGTCTTCTCTCATGGAAGCACGCCAGAGATTGTCATCTGAGATGCTCTCGCAGAGCTTTGTGTAGTCCTCGGAGTTCAGCTTCTCCACTCTTTCCCTGAGAGGTGCGGTGTCGCTTTTGCTCATTATCACGGAAGAAACAAGGGGCACTACAAGGCAGGGTACTACAAAAAATCTCGGCGAGGACTTGAAGCAGTAAACGACGGCGAAAACAAGGAAGATTATGCTGTCGGCCATAAATGCCACACGGGTGCCGTACATACCGTCGAAAACGATAAGCCCGAACGCCAGCAGGCAGCCTGTGATCATCAGCTCGATGTAGGACAGGCGCTTTTCCGGGAGGTCGTGATATACCGACGAGCAGAGAATGAGCGCCAGGGGCATAAAGGGTATCAGGACTTTTGCATCAAGGTAAAGGGTTCCGTTCAGTGCAAAGACTAACAAGGGGAAGCAAATAAGTGCCGCAAGGGTGATGCCGAGGAAGCGTCTTGCCTTTCCTCCGCGGATAATGGCTGCAACAATGGCCAGCAGAGCCATTGCGCCGACGCCCATGCTGTAGCCGGAATAGCCCAGAAAGCCGAGCCTCGGGTAGGGGATAAAGCTGAGGATGTCGAGGTCGATATGGGCTTCGTCACGACCTCCGAGGATAACGGCAAGAGTCGGCAGCAGCAGGACAGCCGCCATCATTGCAGAGACCATCATACGTCCTGCGACTTCTGCGCCGGCGATAAGGATGCCTTTGAATGTAACGTTCTCCGTCACCGACAGATACTTATATACTGCATAGACTGCCACCGCACAGAGAGCGGACACGCTGAAGAACCAGCTTGTCAGTATTATCAGAAAGCAGCAGACCGTCAGCCCCAGCTTTCTTCCCCGCTCAAAGTAGGAATCCACGGATTCCAGAGCGAGTATCAGCAGAGGCATATAGTTGACGAACATTATATGCCTGTGGGAATGGAGTATCAGCGGTGTTGCAGCCAGGAACATAACTGCAAGGATAAGGGACTCGATCTTCCCTGCTCTTTTGCGCATAAATCGGTAGAAAAGCAGGCAGGATATCAGAACGAGCAAAGCCGTCGAGACCTCGATGTAGAGATACATGGGGACTGACGGCATAAGATACGAAATAAGTATAACAGGGGAATAAAGCCCGTAATAAGAAAGGGCATAGATATTTTCGCCGCCGCCGATATTCAGAGCCAGGCTCGGAAAAAACTCTCCCGTTTCGTAGAAGAGCTTTCTGAAATAATCGGGTATGGCGTAATGCTGGGCTGTCCAGTCCAGCTCGGAACCGTAGGCATAGTCGGTCCCTGTATAGATGAAAACAAAGATGCCGAAGAGCAAGCAGAGTGCTGCCATACACGGGATATCCCTGCGGTCCAGTCTTCTCTGCATTTCTCTTCACAACCTCTCTGTCTTATCTGACCTCTACTTCATCGGCTTTGAGCCACATCTCGTAGGGATTCATATGCTCGAACTTCTTGACCGTTGACTCCTGGGAATCGTAGAAGGTCAGAAGATATTCCTTGAACTCGATCTGCTCGTCCGTCATGGGGGTCATTTCATCCACATAGTCCGGCAGATCGCCCTTTGAATGATAGATGCCGAAATAATAGAGGATATCCGTGCGTCCGTATTTGATGCAGCTGTCGGCAACTATACGGGATGTCATCCAGTGGTGCTGGTGTCCGTATTCTCCGAGAGGATTATGGGAGACTATCAGCGTCCAGCTCTTGTAGCTCACAAGCAGATCAACGTCGTGCTGTATCTGGTCGTAAACAGCGTCCCAGTTATCGCGCTCGCCGTTTACCTTGTCGGGATATTCGAGTATCAGCGGAGTATTTCCCGAAGCGAGGACTGCCCTCTTGAACTCGGTGGTGCGTTCCTCGTTCCTGCCGTTTGTTATGCAGACCACGAGATAACCGCCTTCCTGGAGATGTCCTCCTCCCCAGATGGATTCGTCGTCGGGATGAGCAACGATCATCAGCTTGTCGGCGTTCTTGATGTTTGTGGCTCTTATGGTCTCAACTGTCAGCGGATCCACCTTGTGAGCCTGCTCCTCGTTATAGGCACGTCTGAAATAGATGACTGCCATAACGATGGCAGCTATGACCGCGATAACAAGTGCTCCTGCAAGAACGGCAAAATATCTCTTGTATTTCTTGCTGAACCTGGGCTTCCTAACGGCAGCTGCCGACTGTGCAGCCCTTTGGGATGATGCAGGTCTTTTGGAAGTCCTTGTCCTCGAGGCAGATGCTGCTCTGTGCTCGGAGGCTCTGTGTGCCGAAGCCCCGGGACGTTTTCCGGCAGGTCTTGCTGCTCTTTCCGCAGAAGAACGGCTTCCCGTCCTGCTGCGGCTGTTTGTGTGTTTCTTTTTTCCGGTTTCGTTCATTACTGATCTTTCCTTTATTCAGCATTCACATTGTCAACAAATCTCATAAAGGCTTCCCTGCCCTCTGCGTTGTGCTTGTAAACACCTGCGTGTTCAAGGACTTTCGCAAAGACGGTGCCTATCTCTTTTTCGAGCACTGCGTTCACATTTTCGGCAGTGATCTCGTTTCGTTTCTGTATCTCCTCCGCCCAGTCGGCGTGCTTGGCGAGGGTCTCATCGCTTCTGATATCTCCGCCGTTCACAAGGGCATCCGCAAGCTGCTGCATCTCGGATTTGAGCCTTGAAGGAAGCACCGCAAGTCCCATAACTTCGATGAGACCGATGTTCTCTTTCTTTATGTGGTGCAGCTCGGCATGGGGATGATAAACGCCGAGGGGATGCTCCGGAGTGGTTATATTGTTCCTTAGCACGAGGTCAAGCTCGAGTTTGCCGTCTCTCATTCGCGCTATGGGAGTAATGGTGTTGTGAGGCTCGCCGTCAGTTTCCGCAAGGATGAAAGCATCTTCGTCGGTATATTTTCTCCAGCTCGTCAGTATCTTATCCGCAAGGGATATGAGCCTTTCTCTGCCGCCTCTTATCCTGATAACGGACATAGGCCACTTGACGATGCCTACTTCAACGTCCTCAAAGCCTTTGAATACAAGCTCCTGCTCGACAGGGGCTTTTGCCATAGGGAATTCAAAGCAGCCGCCCTGAAAATGCTCGTGGGAAAGTATGGAACCTCCGACGATAGGCAGGTCGGCGTTGGAGCCGATGATGTAGTGGGGAAACTTCTCCACGAAATCGAAGAGCTTTCCGAAGACCGCTCTGTCAATTATCATGGGGGTGTGCTTCTTGTTGAAGACTATGCAGTGCTCGTTGTAGTAAACATAGGGAGAATACTGGAAGCCCCAGTCTTCGCCGCCGATAGTCAGGGGGATAATGCGGTGATTCTGCCTTGCCGGAGAATTCAGCCTGCCGGCATAGCCCACGTTTTCGCAGCAGAGCAGGCATTTGGGATAGCCGGACTGCTTTGCGGTCTTTGCCGCAGCGATAGCCTTGGGGTCCTTCTCGGGCTTCGAGAGGTTTATGGTTATATCAATATCGCCGTACTCGGTGGGGGCGAGCCAGTGCATATCCTTCTTTATCCTGTAGCGACGAATGTAATCCGTATCCTGGGAGAATTTATAGAACCAGTCCGTAGCCTGCTTCGGAGAGGCTTCATAAAGCTCCGTGAATTTCCTGTTCACCTCGTGGGGAAAGGGCGTCAGCATTCCCATGAGCTTTGTATCGAAGAGGTCCCGGCTCACGATGCTGTCGTCGATAAATCCCTGCTCGCAGGCGTGATCCAGCAGCTCTTTGAGTATCTCTTCGAGGTCACCGTCCTGAGTTACGTTCTCAGGCTCGATGTATTCGTCAAGATGCAGAGCTTCAAGAAGCCTGTTGCGGACGAATATCTCGTCGTCCTTTGAGACAAGACCGCATCTCAGGCCGTAGGAAACAAGTTTGTCAATGCTTTCGTATATCATAAAGAGCTCCTTATAGGGGTCGTTATTGTTCTTTTGCTGCCGTATCACACGGCACACCACTTTATATTATACAACAGTTGTCGAGTTTTGTCAATCCGAAAACGATTAAAAACTGGCAGGAAAATGCTATAAAAAATTAGGGGTGTTGCCATATAAAAGCAAAAGACCGGCAGGAGTTTCCCCTTGCCGGTCAGCGTTTTACGAAGCTATTTTCATTGCTTTGTTTTTGGCTTTTCTGCCGAGATTTTTAACCTTGCCTTTGACGTGCTGTCCGATCTCGAGCATCGCAGCGTACTTGTCGGTGACTACGATAACGTAGCTCTCTGCATAACGCGGAAGCTTGGAGATAGTCAGCGGCCACATATGAGTGAGGATCATGTCCTCCTCTCTCCTGCTTATGTCGAAATTATTCTTTGCGTTGTCGAGAGCTGTCTGCGGATGAGAGAACCCATGACGCTTCTCGCCCTTGACGTGGGGTCTTTCTCTCCAGTCGTAGAGGAAAAGGTCGTGCAGCATCCCGGCTCTTGCAGCTTTGCGGGAATCGAGGCCGAGCTTGCGGCAGATAAGATAATTATAATATGACACATTCAGACAATGCTGATAGCAGGTCGTACTGTAGTGGTGGCGGTAATCCTTCATTTTGCAGACTACATCGTTCTCGAGCAGATCCTGGACAAAATGATAGTATTCCTTTGCCTCCTGTGAAGACTCAATGTTAAATCTCGATCCAATAGCCTTGGACACTGGCATCTACCTTCTTTCGTTTACGGTCAAGTTTTTTGTTTTTCTGTATTTTTCAGAGCACGGAGCCGAAGCTCTATTATCTCTGTATATATTATACAGCAAACTTCTCTGGATTTCAATGTCTTTTTTTATGTATTTGATAAATAATAATACATATTATGCAGGAGCTATCATTTTATGCTCTCCGGCAGAGGGTAATATAGCCTGTCGTAGAACTCGGGGATGTACTCCTCTTCGGCGGAGTCTCTTTCCTGGCGGTAGCCTTCAAAGCCTGCTGCTTCGATCTCTTTCAGCACGGAATCATACTCGAAAGTCGTCACACGCCTTGCGGGGCGAGGAGGCTTTCCCTCCCTGCTGACAGGCGTGAACTGGGACATAACGCTCAGCAATATATCCTCGGAAGAAAAGCGCTTTGCAAGCTCGCGGACAAGCTCTATGGAATCGTGTCTGCTGCCCGGAAGCACAAGATGCCTGACCATAGTCCCTTTAAGGAGCATCCCACGTTCGTCGAACCTGGGTCTGCCGGTGATCTCGAACATCTTCTCGATGGCCGCGATGCTCTTCTCAAAATAATCCGGCGCTTTAGAAAGCTCCGCGGAAAGCTCTGAGCTTTTGTATTTGAGGTCCGGCAGGAAAACATCGACATAGCCCCGAAGCATTTCAAGGGTCCCGGGCTTTTCGTAGCCTCCGCAGTTGAAGACGACGGGTATCTTCAGCCTGTGCTTAACGAGGTCCAGAGCCTCGATTATCTGCGGCGTGAAATGGGTCGGGGTGACGAGGTCGATATTCTCTGCGCCCATATCCGCAAGCATAAGGAACGTATCGGCAAGCTGCTGCTTTGTCAGGACGAAGCCCTTCCCCAGCTGGGATATCTCGTAGTTCTGGCAGAATGAGCAGCGGAGCACGCAGCCTGTGAAAAACACCGTACCTGCGCCATTTTTTCCGCTTATGCAAGGCTCCTCCCACTTATGGAGAGAGGCTCTTGCTATGCGGACATCTGCGCCCTCGCCGCAGAAGCCCCGGCTGTTAAAACGGTCGGCGCCGCATTCTCTCGGGCAGAGGGTGCAGCGCCTCATCATATCATTTGCTGCTGTCATCGGTGCTGTCGCTGTTGATGAGCCTGTCTTCGCTGTCGTACCGGTCGTCCAGCTCGATGAAATTAAAGCTCATCAGGTCGAAATCCGCACGGTCAACGCAGACGTCATCCTGGCTGTAAAAAGGAACGGAGAGCTTGTAGGTCATGGCATCCGCCGGAACGACGAAGTATATTTTTCCGCCGCCGGTCTCGCTGAGCTTGGAGGATGCCATGCTGAAGGAAAGGCTCTGTCCGAGAGCGTCCATGGACTGGAGATATACGTCCTCGTTGTAATACATATATCCAAGGTCTTCGCCGCCGGTGTATTTTATTGCAAGGTTCACTTCGAGAAGGCGGTAGGTCGAACTCTGAGCTTTTTCCGTGGAGCCTTCCTCCCAGAAAGGCATATCGCCCACAGGGAACCAGTTCATAGCCTCGTTGTAGTCGAACTCCTTGCCTATCCTCAGGTCGTGGGTGCTGATCTCGCAGTCCTGATTAGACCACGTCACTTTATCAACGCTGGGGATGTCCATATCCGGCAAATCAAGAGAGATATCCGGCATGGACACGGTAACATCCACCGACTTGCGGCTGTCAGTTTTAGCGTTGTTAGTATATTTCGACACCGAGCGTACCATTACGAACACCGGGATAAAGAACGCACAGAGCATTATTATCACGATGACGATAACAAAAGGCTTGGCGGCGCTGCTGGGCTTGCGTGTGTAGCCGTAAACAAAGGGCTGCTGGGGGCTGCGGTTCATCTGCTGCCCGTTATAGAAATTCTGCTGCGGCTGCTGTGTATTCTGCCGGTTATAGTTATATGTGCCGCTGCGGATAGCGTTGAGCTTATCCTGACGGCTCTGTATGGGGCTTTTCTGTCCGCCGAAGGTCTGCTGTCCGGCAGCGGAAGGATCATAGCTGTTCTGCTTCGGCGCATTGTAGGTGCTGCTGGCATAGGTCTGGGGAGCTGCACCGAATCTACCGCCGTAAGTCGCAGAAGGTATGGGGTCCATTGCCTCGTCCTGACGCTGTTCGTCAACGAAGGATTCCGTCTTGAACTCCTCGAAAACGTCGCTGCTGCCGACGGTGGAATATGTATTTCCGTGAGAGTGTTCGTCACGTTCAATGGAATCACAGGATATGTCGTCCTCTCTTGCGGTGAAGCATTCAGGGCATATATCCTCGCCGCTGGAAAAGCGGTGTCCGCAGATGCGGCATTTACTTGGTCTTCCTGCCATAATGAGTCTCCTCTCGTTATTTGCTGTCTATGATCTCTATTCCCTGCAGCTGAGGCACGAGCACCTGTGCAAAGCCGAAGTCTGTCAGGCTTTGCGCACAGTTCTGCGCTTTATCCGGGTCGTCGAAAACTCCGAAGACCACCGAGCCGCTGCCTGTGAGCATTGCCCCGAGAGCACCCAGCCCTCCGAGCCTGCTTTTTATATCCTCGATCTCCGGAAGGGCAAGAGCCTTCTCGAAGACGTTGTACATCCTTCCTGCCGCAAGGCGGATATTCCCTGCTTCAAGAGCTTCGATGAACTCCGAGCATTTTCTCGGAGCTTTGGGCGGAGCTGTGTCGCAGGCCTTGTATGCCTCGGCTGTTGAGATACGGAGCTCCGGCTGGACTGCAACATAGAAAACATCTCCGGGGCTGCGTATAGGTGTCATCATCTCGCCTATGCCCTCGCAGAGAGCAGTACCTCCCATGAGGGTAAAAGGAACGTCTGCACCGAGGGTCTGGGCCATATCCAGAAGCTCGGTCATGCTCAGTCCTGCTGCCGAAAGCTCGTTCATTGCAGCGAGAGCAGCAGCGCAGTCGGCACTTCCGCCTCCCATCCCTGCCATTGAGGGGATATTCTTTTTTAGGTCGATAATGAGCCTGCCGTCGGGCTTTGCGCCAGTTTTTTCGCAGAAGCGATCAACGGCCTTGATTATAAGATTGCTGCCGTCCGTGGGGATGCCGGGGACATCGCAGCGAAGCTCTACGCCTGTGCCTTTTTCGAGGCTGAAGCTGAGTCTGTCCTTCACCGAGACGGACTGCATGACGGTCTCCAGCAGGTGGTAGCCGTCATCCCTTTTGCCGACGATATCCAGAAACAGATTGAGCTTTCCGCAGGCGGTCAGAGTCACAGAGTTTTTCATATCTTGCCCTTTCGTTTTATGGGATAATATGCGTTCATTTTATTATAGCATATCTCGGCGAAGAAATCAAGATTTGCCGGAGCTATTATTTTTACTTTACGGCAAGCGCAACAAAGGCGGCAGACACACGATTTAGGTGTGCTGCCGCTTTCGTCCATAATTCTATAAGTAAGCAGAGAAGACCCTGCTTATCATCTCATGTCGGAGATAAGCTCGTTGGTGAAACGGCCTGCCTTCATCGGCTTGCCGAAACGATAGCCCTGAGCCATCTCGCATCCCACATCTTCGAGGAAATTCACCTGGGAAATCTTTTCTACACCCTCGGCGATGACTTCCATTCCAAGCTCGCGGATCGTTTTAACGATATTTCTGATAACTATCCGTGCATTTTCTCCGGTTTCTCCGGGCTCGTCGATGGGGTCGATAAAGCTCTTGTCCAGCTTGATGACGTCAACGATCATATCTTTGAGCATATTCAGAGAGGAATAGCCCGTGCCGAAGTCGTCGATAGATATTTTGAAACCGCGTTCACGCATGACCTTGACGAACTTTAGGAGTGCATTGTAATCCTCGCTGCAGGAGGACTCGGTGAGCTCTATCTCGATGTACTTCGGAGGCACGTTGTGCTTTTTCAGTACAGCGCAGATGTCGTCGGCAAGGTCGGGGTTGCGGATGTGTATTTTTGAAAAATTGACGGAAACTCTCACCGGAGCCACACTGTTGTCCAGCCAGTATCTTATGCAGCTGCAGGCACCGTCAAGCATATAGAAATCAAGGTAACAGACGTCGCCTGTCTGCTCGAGCACCGGCATGAATTCTCCCGGAGGAACGATCTTTCCGGCACGGTTCCAGCGTACCAGAGCTTCACAGCCGCAGAGCCTTCCGGTATCCATTCTGACTTTCGGCTGGAAATAAACCTCAAACTCGTTGTTCTTCATCGCCTCGGGGAAATAGGATGTGATCTCGTTTTCGGCGGTATTGCGCCTGTACATCTCGGCGTTGAAGTAGGCAACTCTGTCGCTTTGGGAACGCTTGGCCTCGTTATACGCGATAGAAGCATAGGTGAGGATGTCGTTCATCGTATCGATCATACCGATCTTATATACTCCGGCTCTTGCGGAAATAATAAGATTTGAATATCCCGAGATGCTGAAAGGAACGGAATCCGTCTCCCAGATGAAGCCCTCGGCATACTCGTCCTTGACGAAGACGATGAAATTGTCACCGCCGAGCCTTGCGACTTTAGACCCCTCCCCTGCAAGCTCCTCGAGTTTGTGGGCATAGAGCCTGAGCACCTGGTCGGCAGCTCTTGTTCCTATGACCTGATTGATATATTTGAAGTTTCGTATATTCAGAAAAACAGCGGTGTACTGGCCGATCAAGCCGAAGAGAAGGTTCTTCTCGCAGTAGTCTGCAAGACCCTGACGGTTGAGAACACCTGTCAGCTGGTCGGTTATAGACGCCTTGTGCATCTCGTTGAAAACTCTCGTTTTGGCGATGGTGGTAGAAAGCACCTGCAGCAGAAAGTTCAGCGCTTCTCCCTCTGCTTCGTCCCAGACGTGTCCGCTGGTGGGATAAAGCTCGATAAGAACGCTGCCGTTATCGTGGGACTTGAATCGGCGTTCAACTTTATGGGCTGCGTTGTAGTAATCCTCGGTGAAGATCGTTGCCGAGCGCATCTCAAGTCCGAGCTCCTCAAGAGAAAATTCCTCGCTGGCCTCAAAATTGAGCCTTCCGAGGGATATCTCCTTGCTGATTATCGGGATCGCCTCTTTTATGGTGGTGATAAAGTCGGCAAGGTTTTCGGAGCCTGATATTATTCTTTTAAAGAAGTTCTGAAAGCTTGAACTGCAAAGCACTCCGTCCATACGACTCTTCCCCCAAAGCCACAGCGAAATGTTTAACGCCAGCAAAATGTTAAATCAGTTAATTATTCCTACTGATATATTATAGCATTTTTCACCCTTTTTGTCAACAGTTTATTTGTAGATTACATACTAACTCCAAAGCCCCGGCTTGTACATTTTGCTTAAGGCACCACCACACAGCCTCTGCACGCCATATGCTTGCCGAATTTCCGTCATATCACCCAAATTCTCCTTGAAAGGCGTCAGCCTTCCTGCGTCGAATTTAGGCAATCTGACAAAAATTCGGGCTGCGCATCTGACGCACAAGGCTGTGTGGTGATGCCTTATCGTTTTCGCTGTTCTGACGCTTGCTGTTCCGAGGGGACAAAAAAACAAGCAGCCCGAAGGCTGCCTGTTATATGATCATATTATCTTCTCTTCTTAACAACTATCGCGGCTGCGGCAACTGCTGCAAGAACACCAAGGCCTGCTGCTGCGCCTGTTCCGGGGTTGGTGCCCTGTCCCTGATCTGTGGGAGCTGTGCTGTCGGGAGTGCTGGCATCAGGAGTGCTTGCGTCGGGAGTGCTGCTGTCGGGAGTGCTGTCGGTCGTGCTGTCGGGAGTTGAATCCTCGGGTTCGAGCTTCGGGATATCCTGGAGCTCGAGGGTCTGGTCATCAATGCCTTCAACATCGAATTTAGCGGTGTAGAGCGTTGTGCCCATTTCGTCCTCTGTTGCAGGGATCTTGACTTCGCTTGTAACTGTAGCTTTCACTGTCTCGGTATGGGTCTCGTCTCTGCTGCAGACTCTTGTAGCTGTGCAGGCTGAACCGTCCTCAGCCCAATGGGGCTCCCAAGCGCTCCAGTCGTGGTCGAGAGGAGCTATTTCCCAAGAACCTTCCTCGATCTCATAGTTGCCGTTCTTGTCGCTGAAATAGTGATATACCATTTCCTGCTCGCCTACATCCTCGGTGTAGAACCAGTATGCTGTGTTGCCGCCTTCTTCGCAGGTCGGGTCAGCGGCTTCAACTGCTGTGAGTTCGGGGAACTGATCTATATGCCAATTACCAGACTCGGGATCTAATCTTACCTTGAAGGTCATGCCATCCTCGGGAATTAAGACAGACAGCCAGCCGTAATTAAAGCAAACAAATCTGCCGTCGCCGTTATAATAGAATGCGGAAACACCGCCCCAGCTACTGCCGGCTTCATTCGTGAATTCCAAGTCTTTATTTCCGATATCATTAAAATCTTCGTTTATATCGGAATCAAAGAACATATATTTGCCGCCTTCGGAAAGCAAAGCCTCATCGGGCGAGATGATTATACCCTTGTCGATATCCTCTGTCTCTGTAGTAAGCTCCGTCCTGGTCTCAAGCTCATCTGCCCAGCCAAAGAGACGTGTGCCGAAATCATCGGGATAACCCAGATATATGCCTAAAGACGCATATTGAACTGTTGAAAACTCAAATTCATTAAAATCACCACTGTCGATATCAAACTCATCGGAAGCAAGATCTGCACGATCATACCAATATAAATAAAGATTATCGTCATTCCTGAAGCTGAAACCAGCCCAATCTACGCCTTCAGGCATTTCGTCTGCGATTTCTTCATGGTGCTCGGCGATCCACGCTTTTACGTCATCGGGCGAAACGCTGGGGGCTGTGTATTTGTCGATCTGATAGGGCTTCGTTATAAGATGGAAGCCGGCTGTGCTTTCCTCTCCCTCGGCAAAAGCTCCCAAGGGGCAGAGGCTTGCCGCCATAACTGCAACTGTTACAAATGACAGCGCTGTTTTTTTGAAATTCATATTATTTCCTCCTTTAGTTAAATTATTTTCAAATTATTCATAAAATATGCTAATTTTAGTATAGCATAACTCCCTTCCGTGATATTTAACATTGTGTTGCAATATTATGAACCCAATGTTAATCTTGCAGCCAGGCTTTACGTTCGGCAAAAATAAGCCCGAACCCCTTGCAAAACGAAAAGAAATGAGTTATAATAATTGTGTATGTTTTAATGTATATCTTTGAAAGGAACATTTCGTTATGAAATTTGCTTTTAAGTTCAGCTCGAAGCCGGAAAAGGTAATTGCAGCTACGACGCTTTCGGTGGTGCTGGCGATATTCTTCGACGAGCACAAGAAAAAGCTGAAAAAGCCCGAGAAATACCGCAGCTTTCCGAAGCGTGTGAAGCACAACTACAAGCTGGTGGACAAAGTCCTGCGAAAGACGCTGGCAAAGGACCTCTACGCCAAGGCGGAGCATTTCAACGACCCGGTGCTTGAGGGCCTTGAGATCGAGAACGGAGAGTTCATTGACCTATGACAAAGTATCTGAAAACCTACCGCAGATATATCCTGTCCCAGCTGGAGAACGAGGACGCCGATCTTGAACGGCTGGCAGAATATCATCTGAAGCACATAAAGTTCTTCATGCACGAGAGGCTGATACACCTTCTGGTGACTATACTCTTCGCGCTGATGACAATGGGGTGCTTCATCGCCGTAGCCGTGACGGAAAAGCTGATACTTGTTCCTCTTGCCGCTGCCCTGCTGTGTCTGATGATACCCTACATAAAGCATTATTACTTCCTGGAGAACACGGTGCAGCTCCTTTACAAGGACTACGACAGGATGCGGATGAAGCTGGACGGTATGGGGACAAAGGAGCTTTACGAATGAACGGCTTTACGGAATACTCGAAACAGAGCTGGAAAGGCAGCGTTCTTACAGCACCGGTGCCTCCTGTTCTGGTGAGCTGCGGAACGGCAGACAAGCCAAATGTCCTGACTATAGCCTGGACGGGTACCCTCTGCACTCAGCCGCCTGTGACTTATATCTCTGTAAGAAAAGAGAGATATTCCTACGGGCTTATAAAAGAGAGCGGAGAGTTCGTTATAAATCTTCCGACGGCAGAGCTTGCAAGGGCTGTTGATCTCTGCGGAGTGAAAAGCGGACGGGACATCGACAAGTTTGCGCTTACGGGGCTGACTGCCGGAGAGGCTTTTGAAGTCAAGGCTCCGATAATCGTTCAGTCGCCGGTGAACCTTGAATGCAGGGTGAGGGAGATAGTTCCCCTGGGGACTCACGATATGTTCATCGCGGATATAGTCCGCACCGATGCTGCCGAAGAACTGCTGGACGAAAAGGGACGGCTGGCTCTTGAAAAAGCCGGGCTCCTTGCCTATGCTCACGGAGATTATTTTGCGTTGGGCAAAAAGCTCGGGAGCTTCGGCTTCTCGGTAAAAAAACCAAACAAGAAGAAAAAGAAAAACTACAGCAAAGGAAAGAAATAGTATGAAGAAGATGATCGCACTGTGCGCAGCTCTTGCGGCTGTGAAGCTTATCAGACCGATAAAGGCTCATGCCTGGTGGGGAAGGACTCATGACGACATCACCGCCAAGGCGATTGACCTTATCGAGAAGGAGAACAAGCCCAAGCAGTTTGAGTTTTTCAACGAATACCGTGAGGAGATCGTTGACGGCTGCACCGAACCCGACAGCAGGAACGACTGCGACAGAGGCTCGGGTATGCACTACTACTCCTACACCAACCGCCACGGAAAGGAGCTTGAATGCACAGCCGGCTATTACCGCAACAGATGCGGAGATTTCTCGAAGAGCTCCCGCACGATGCTGGAGGAGAACTACACCTCCGCACTCTGCCTCTACAAGAGCGGAAAGATAAAAGAGGCTATGCACGTTCTCGGACGTGCGGCACATTTCATCGAGGATATGAGCTGCACGCCTCACGTTTCAAATATAAGGAATTTTGAGAGGCCCTCGAATATACACCACGCATTCGAGAAGAATATAAACACTATCTGCACCCAGTTCACCGCTGACAGATTCGACAAGAGGCTTCTGAAAAGCTACGAGGGAGACAGCTTTGAGGCTGCTGCAAACAAGCTGATAAAGACCAGCGCAAGGTTCGTTGAAGGGATCTCCACCCTCGACCCCAAGGCTTTCGGAGAGGCAGCGGAGACTATGCTTCCCATAGCTCAGCAGAACGTTATGGCGCTGCTTCTGAAATTCTATGACGACGCACACGCAGAGGGCGGAAATTTCATCGTTTCCGACAAGGCTTACACCGTTAAGAACGAAATGAGCGGCATGGTGCTTACCATAACGAAAAAGGGAGCTATGCTCGACAAGCCCGACAAGGAAAAGCAGCAGAAGCTGATGTTCAAGATCTACTCTCTCGGAGCTTTCGGCATCCAGACCCAGGACACGGGCTTCCTCAACAAGAAATGCAACGGCTTTGATTACCTGAAAGCAGGCAGCGAGCCTGCACTGTTCAGGCTGGCAGCTCTCGGCAAGAGACGCTTCCGCATAACCACAGGCGGCACGGATTTTGAAGAAGTGCTAACCTGCACAAAGAACGGTTCGCTGGCGATAGATGATTTCGACCCTGAGGATCCGGGACAGATCTGGGTAATCAGCTGACAGGAGGTCTATGAATGGAAAAGGAAAACAATCAGCTTCCCACGGAAGATTTAGAAAACACAGCGGAAGCCGCAGAGGAAACTGCCAAGGCAGAGGTCGAGGAAACTTCCGCCGAAGCCGAGGCAGAAGCAGAAAAGGCTCCTGAGGCGGAAAAGCCTGCTGATACTGCGGCAGCAAAGCAGCCGAACTTAAAGATAATCGCGGCTTTTGCGGCAATGGGCGTTATAATAATCGTGCTGATTCTTGCGCTGATACTTACGAACACAGGCAAGGACAAGGACGACAGCTCCAAGGACAAGAGCAGCAAAACTCCGCAGCTGACGAAGACGACGAGGATAACGAGGAAAGCGCCGACGAAGAGTCCGATGAAGATGCGGACGAAGACGAGGACAGCGAGGAGGAAGACTCCGAGGAAGAATCGGAAGAAGACGAGGAGTCCGAGGAGGAAGACTCGGACGACAGCAAGGAAGCCGATGACAAGAGCTCCAAGGCTGACGGCGGAGACGACTCCAAGAAGGATGACAAGGACTCCAAGGACGGCAAG